>SKMT01000092.1 GCA_007120915.1 Myxococcales bacterium
CCACAGCTCTGGGCGTCGGGACAGTCCCCGCAGTCGATGGTCTCTCCGCAGCCATCATCGACTTCGCCGCACTCGGCGTCATGGTCGTCGCAACTAAGAGGGATGCATTCCTCGGCACAGACGTTGTCGACACCGGCGCCTCCACAGATTTCGCCGTCAGGACAATCGCCGCAATCGATGGTCCCACCACAGCCATCGTCGACAGTGCCGCATTCGGCGTCGTGGTCGCTGCAACTGAGGGGTTCACATTCTCCGCCGCAGACGTTGAGTTCTCCGCCACCACCGCAGGTTTGATCACCGGAGCAGTCCCCACAGTCGATGGTGTTGCCGCAGCCATCATCGATGGTGCCGCATTCGGCGCCATGGTCAGCACAGTCCAGCGGTTCGCAGGCGCACTGGTTGGGTTCTGCGTCTCCTCCGCAGCTCTGACCATCGGGGCAGTCCCCGCAGTCGATGGTGCCCCCGCAGCCATCATCGATGGTGCCGCATTCGGCGTTGTGGTCGTCGCAACTGAGGGGTTCACACTCCCCGTAGCAGACATTGGGTTCGTCGCCGGCGCCACAGGCCTGGCCGTCGGGACAATCTCCACAGTCGACACTGCCGCCGCAGCCATCGGAGATCTGACCGCATTCGACATCGTCGACTTCGCTGCAGTCGTCGATGGGTTCGCAGTCGGTAGGCACCGGTTCATAGTCCTCGGCGACGCAGCCGGCGATATTGAACAGTTGGAAGGCCAGAAGTTTTTGTTGGTCGGTCAGCGAACTGGAGTCGCAGTAGCCTGGAAATGCGGGGCCCTGGCTGGTTTCGGTACCCACGACGTGAAATGCACTGTAGGCGACCTGGCCGCACTGGTTGTCGGCGGAAGCGGTGATGGGAGTCTGGAAGGTGTATTGCTGGATGGCATCGTAAGGTGGGTGGTCCGGCGCATCTTCGTCGGTGTAGATCCAGCGGGAGGAAAACTGGTCGTCAATGTCCTGGACGTAGAATCGTGGTTCATCGAGGTCGACCTGTGGTTCCCCGGTGGGTCCGGAGTCGTCATAGTCGGCATCAAGCAGGACCAACCAGTTCCAGAAGTCAACGCCGCCGGAGAAGGTATCGTCGACGAAGGCGAGTCCGTCGTCGACGGTGGTGTCGAGGCTTCCGCCCCATACGGCGGTGTCTTCCAACTCGTCGGTCTCGTGCAGCCAGTCGTATGCGAAGTGCGAGGCGAAGAGTCGTCCCCCGGAGTTGACGTAGTCGCGGATGCGGTCCTTCTGGGCATCGGTGCGATAACTGGTGTGCTCCCGGGCCTCGCAGCCCATGACGTACATGTCGTATTCGTCGAGCTTGTCGGCGTCGTCGTAGAGATTGTGTGCCAGATTGGATTGCAGCATCAATCCATCGTTGTCGGATCCGCAGGAGTCGGGATAGCGATCCATACAGACTTCGTCGGTGATGTTGCCGGAGGGGGTTCCGTAGTAGCCGCAGCCGACATCGTCGCAGGCGTCAGCTAACTCCTGGTCGGCAAGTCCACCGTTGGCGCGATAGATGTGAACGCGTCCCTCCTCGTAATGACGGGTAAATTCGGACTCGTCGATCCCGAGGTTGCGAAGCACGCACTCCATCGCATCCACTGCACCGGTGCTGACGGCGATTTTGGGGATATGGTCCAGTTCATCGTCATCGTCCTGGTGGACGGAGGGCAGGCTGGTGTCGTCGCCGTCCAACTGAATGGTATCGCAGGCATCAACGGGGTCGATGGTGACCACGCGACGCCACTGGCCGTGTCGAATCACCAGTGGGAACGCGGTGTCGGCGGGTACGTCTTCCAGCTCGAAGCTGCCGTCCCAATCGCTGACGGTGCCCACCAGGGGGTCGCCAAGGTCGATTTCGTCACACTGCACGCAGTCGGTGGCCGGTTCGACGTCGGGCAAGTCGTCGAGGTCGTCATTGGGCACGTAGACAGTGGCGTTGGGCACCGGGAGCGTGCCATTGGGAGCGTAGACGGTTCCGGTGACAGTGGTGGGATCGTCATCGTCGTTTGAACAGTCGGCCTGGTCTTCACAGAGGTTGGTGCAATCGTCGTCGGAGGTTCCGCTGCCGCAGACGTTGGGTTCTTCGGCCCCGCAGAGCTGGTCGTCGTCGCATTCTCCGCAACTGTCAGTCAGGCCTCCACAGCCGTCGGACATCACTCCGCATTCGACGTCGGGGTAATCGCTGCAGGTCAGCGGCTCGCAGCCGGGGTCGATACATTGACCGTGGTCGTCGCCGGTCCCGCAGATCTCGCCGTCGTCGCAGTCACCACAGTCGATAGTGCCTCCGCAGCCGTCGGAATGAGGCCCGCATTCGCCGGGGCTGTAATCCGAACAGTCCAGTGGGTCACAATCGAGGGGTTCGCACTGTCCCTGTTCGTCATCGGTGTTGCACCAGTAGCCGTCGGCACATTGCCCGCAGTCGATCAGTCCGCCGCAGCCGTCGGGCAGTTTGCCACATTCGCCGGGTGAATAGTTGTCGCAACTGAGAAGCTGACAGGCTGATGCCAGGCACTGGCCACCGTCATCAGTGCTATCGCAGTAGAGGCCGTCACCACAGTCGCCACAGTCGATGAACCCGCCGCAGCCGTCGGGATGTACCCCGCAGTCGCCGTCAGGGAGGTCGGAACAGCCGATGGGGTCGCAGGTAGTCGATTCGCATTTTCCGTACTCGTCTTCCGTGTTGCATATGGAGTCGTCACCGCATTCCCCGCAGTCGATAAGCCCGCCGCAGCCGTCGGGAAGTTTGCCGCATTCACCGGGGTCGTAATCATCGCATGTCAGTAGATCGCAGTCGGCGTCCAGGCATTCGCCTGCGTCGTCGCCGACGCCACAGTATTGTCCGTCCTCGCAGCTTCCACAGTCGATGACCCCGCCGCAGCCGTCGGGATGGGGGCCACACTCTCCAGGGTCGTAATCGGAACAGTCCAGCGGCTGACAGTCGACGGCTTCGCATTTGCCGTATTCGTCGGCGGTGTTGCACCAGTAATCATCTGAACATCCCCCGCAGTCGATCATCCCGCCGCAGCCGTCGGGAAGATGGCCACATTCGCCGGGGTCATAATCGTCACAGGTCAATGGATCGCAGGGGGTTTGAGCACAGATGCGAGTTCCCTCATCGGTTTCGCACATCTCTCCACCGGCGCAACTTCCACAGTCCAGTACTCCACCGCAGCCATCGGGGGCGACACCACATTCGACGTTCTGATCTTCGCAGGTCAGCTCGCTGCTGCAGTCGATGGGAACACATTCGTTGGTTTCTTCGTCGCAGGTGTCACCGAAGGAGGGACACTCCCCACAGTAGAGAATGTCTCCGCAGCCATCGGAGATGGTGCCGCATTCGGCCTGTTCATCCGAGCAGGTGGTAGGCACACAGTCCGGATCGACGTCATCTTGCTGTGTTGTGTCCTCCTGGAAACCGGCGTCGTCCAGGGTGCGCGGATCAACGCAGACGCCGTCGATGCATTCGTGATCATCAGGACATTCAGCGCTGGACGTGCAGCTCTGGTCGGCATTGTCGGTGATATCACCGGAACAGTCGCACCCCCAGAGCAGCACGGGAAGCAGCAGAAGAGACAAAAGAATATAGTTGTTGGGTTTGACCCGACCCATTGGCACACCTCTTTGAGAGGAAATTCTTCCCGAAAGGCGGGAAGGTAAAACTTGGCCTTTGTGAATACAGCCGAGCTTTGTACAGAAAAGTGCAGGGAAAAGCAAAGCAGATGCGTTTCAACAGGGTGTGATCGGTTTCCGCCGGTCGCGGCTCCCTGGCCCCAGCCCCGGCCCTCGCCCGGGCCCGCCCTTTCCGATTGGCTCGTTCCGGCTGTTGTTGCTGCCTGCAAGCTGTGTGTTGGCCGTAACCTCTCCTGGTTACGCACAGCAACATCGGGCCAGGGCCAGGGGCCGGACAAGGGCAAGGGACGGCGCCGACCACGTTGAGCTCTACAACCGATCAAGGTGGATTACACCCGGTCGTGAGGTCTTGGGTCGGTGGCGTGGTGGCGGGGTGGCGTGTGGCCGGAGAGACGTGGATTTGGAAGTTTATCCGCTCTGTATTACATTGTGGTACAGCAGGGGCGCTTGAACCGAGGAGGTTAAAAATGAGTTCCATCTCAGTACGACTGCCCGAAGAACTGAGACACAAACTCGACGAGGCGGCAGATCGAAGTCAGACTAATCGCAGTGAGATCATTAGAGAAGCGCTGTCAACCTATCTGAAGCTTAAAGAGTTTCAGAGGCTCAGGCAGAGCATGATACCCCGTGCGGAAGCCCAGGGGATCTACACCGATGAGGATGTGTTTGACGAGATTTCGTAGATGCATGTGTTTGTCGATACCAACGTCTGGATTGCAGCCCTGATAGCGCGGGGAACCTGCGCCGAGTTGGTCGACCATCTCATCGCACAGCATGTGATCTGGTACTCGCCCCTCGTTGATGAGGAGGTATTGCGTGTACTCTCGGAAAAGTTCGGATATTCAGAAGGGCGCGTCCGGGGTGTGAAATTATGGCTGGAAGACGTCGCTCGATGTACACCTCGAATTGACGACGCACCAGAAATTACCGGCGATCGCGCCGATGATTTTGTTCTGAAGGCAGCCCTGGAGGCTCCTTCGGAGGTGCTGGTGACGGGGGATAGTGATCTGCTCGATGTGGATGTAGACGCGGCATTGGTCATTGTTGAGCCGGCAGGTTTTTGGCGGATTGGTTAAAATTTTTGCTTTAAACACTCCGGGAGAATGATGAGCAAAAAGGAACGGGAAGTTTATTTTTTCCACGGTCTGGAGTCGGGGCCGGTGGGGAGGAAGTCGGCGAGGCTGGATGAGCACTTCGAGGTGGAGTCGCCGGATTTCCGGGATATGGATATCTGGGAACGGCTCGAGAAGGCCGAGAAGCTGACCGAAGATGCCGATGATCTGGTTGTGGTGGGATCGTCGTACGGGGGATTGCTGGCGGCAGTAGAGGGGCTGATACGTTAAAATTCGTCGATGCGGTCGACGAAGTCGGGGCGGTCGATAAAGGGGTTTCGGTTGCTCTGAAACTGTTCGATGGCGTCGTTTCGCCCCAGTTCGTAGTCGTCGGGAGGGTTCTCGCAGTTCCAGTCGCGAAGCACGGTTTCTTCTTCGGGGGAAACCGGCTCGTCGTAGCGCAGCGAGTAGTAGAGGATGGCCCGGGCGATGTCGCCGCGGCGCTCCGGTTGGACCTGGAAGATGGGGTCGCGGTCGTCGTCGGCGCTGGGGCCGAGGAACGACTCGTCGCGGTGCCAGTTGCAGGTGGACTCGTCGCAGGCGACGTGGCCGAATTCGTAGTTGGCGCGCCGGTTGTTGGCGTCCATCTCCACGGCAAACAGGTGATGCATGTCGCTGCGGTTCGGTTCGACATCGGCGCCGCGGCTCTGGGGCCAGGTATGCTCGGTGTTGAACTTGTCGCCGGGAGTGTTGGTGCCGTCCGGTTCGACGCGATCGTCGGTGTAGACGCATTCGAGTTCGCCGTGGTCGCGCACTTCCAGTTGTTCGAAGAGAAATTCGCGGGCGTCGTCATAGCCCTGGCCCTCATGATCGGCGACGGCGGCGTGCAGTTCGTCGGCGAGGTCGGCCCCGTCGAGTGGTTCGGCTTCGCTATAGCGCTGGTCGTCGAGCTCAAACTGTGGGTCACAGTCCCAGGGGTCGGGCTGAGGTGGAGCATCGGTATCGGTGGCGTCGGTATCAGCGTCGTCACCGCCGACGTCGTCGCCGGTGTCAGAATATACGTCGGATGTGTCGGCATCGCTACCCGCGTCGGGGGCGGTGTCGTCGGGGGGCGGGGGAGCGCAGCCCGTTGAAGCCAGCAGCAGAATTGTCAGCGAAGCGACGAGGATTCGTGAAGACGCGTTCATGCAGTATCCAGCTTCAAGCGCAGGCAGGCAGCGATCATCTCGTTGGGAGAGTAGATAAGACAGCCGCTGCGTGCCAGGGTGCGAAGAGGCTACTGGCGGTGTGTGGTCAGTGTTGTTGGTCTGACGGCGGGGAGGAGATCACCACCGAATCGGCGGAGCGGTCGGCCGGGCCGTGAGACGGTTTCGATGTTGTTGCCGTCCGGATCGAGTCGGAATGTGCCATAGTTGCCAGTGGTGGTATGTAGTTGACGAGCAGATGGCAGCTATCAGCAGTGGAATCACAGATTTCCAGAGAGCGGGCAGATTGTGAGCAGTAACTCTTTTTCGGAACGCATTATCGCCGAGACCGATGAGATTATCGCCTGGGACAAACCGCCGGGGCTGTTGACCAGCGGGCAGAGCCTGAAGGACCCGGACTGTGCGCAGTACGAGGCGATGGAGTATGCCGACGGGATGGTGTGGGTGTTGCACCAGCTCGACCGGGATACCTCGGGGGTGCTGTTGTTCGCCAAGAAGAAGCGGGTGGTCTCAAAGTGGCAGAAGATCTGGGATAGCTGGGCGATTGAGAAATTTTATGTGGCTCTGGTGCACGGTCGGCTCAAGGAATCGCCGATGATCATCGACGCGCCGATCCGGAGGCTGGGCCGGTCGGGCTACACGGAGGTGAGCATCGACGAGGAGGGCAAACCGGCGAAGACACGGGTCGTGGAGTTGAGTGCGGCGAAAAATTACAGTCTGGTGCTCGCGCGGGGGCTGACGGGACGCACCCACCAGATTCGGGTGCACCTGCAGCATGTGGGCTGCCCGCTGATCGGGGAGGAGAAGTACAATTCGATCCCCTGCGGCTATCACGACCGCCATGCACTGCATGCACTGGCAATCGCCACCGACAACCCGCCCCCGTTAGATCTGATCGAAGCGCCGTTTCCGGAGGATCTGACGAGAGTGGCAGACCGAATCGACATCGATCTGTCGGTGATGCAGCGGTGGACGGAGTTTACGACGGTGTTGTGAAGAAGTGTTTGAGAAGTTCGACGTGTAACCAACAGGGGATACAGAGATGTTTGGAGATAGGGGGATGATACTGGTGTTTCCACAGCGCCGGGGTGGGGTGGTTGATACGCAGTGCGCAGTTTCCTAGGGTGGCAGCCGTTATCAAAACAGTTGAGCAACGATTCATTTTTTTAGAGGAATGACATGTGTTTTTCGGGTTCCGTGTTCGATCGCAGGTGGTTGGGAATGATGGTGCTGGTGTGCGCAGCGGTGTTGTTGCTGGTGGCTGGTTGCGGCGGTGAAGATACGCCGTCGGTCAACGACGCCAACAATGATGCCAACCAGACGAACAACGACAATCAGGTGAACAACGACAACCAGACGAACAACGACAACCAGACGAACAACGACAATCAGAAAGAAGCCTGCGAGGAGGACGGGGACTGTGACGGCGAGCTGGTCTGCGACAGCTCAAGCGGTGATTGCGTCGAGTGTGTCGACGCTGATGACTGCGCCGATTCAGACGCTGTCTGTGAAGACAACCAGTGCGTGGTCGACACGCCGGAGTGCGAGTCGGAAGCGGATTGCCCGGACCCCGAAGAAACCTGTGATCTGGACACCGGTGAGTGTGTGCCGGCGATGAGCGAGCCTTGTGAGACTGCCGAGGATTGCCCGGGCGATGAAATCTGCGACTTTTTCACCGGAGAGTGCGTCGATCCCTGCACGGATGATGACGATTGTGAGCCCGGTGAGATATGTGATCCGGACTTCGGGATGTGTTTTCCGGGCGGCCCCGGCCCTGATCCGGGGTGTTCGGATGACTCGGACTGCACGGACTCGATGCTGCCGTACTGCGACGACGGACAATGTGTGGGATGCATCGACGATAATGACTGCGACGACGGAGAGTGCACGGAGGTGTACGACGTGACGCTGTGCGTTGAATGTGTACACGACGACGAGTGTGGAGACGGCGAGTACTGTGACTACGAGCTGATGTGCAGCGACACCGAAGAGTGCACCGACGACAGCGATTGCACGGATCCCGATCTTCCGGAGTGCAACGAAGTGACCGGCCAGTGCGTGCAATGTGTGGATGATACCACCTGTGAACAAGACGACACGATGTTCGGAGACATCTGCCACGAAGGGCTGCAGGTGTGCGGTGAGTGCTACCAGGACGACGACTGCTCGGGCGAGGAGACATGCGACAGCTTCGGAGCCTGTGTGGAGTGCGAAGGGGATGATGACTGCGAAGGCGATGCGGAGTGCATTGATGACGGCTTCGGCGGCCAGTGCATCGAGTGTCAGATGGATGCGGACTGTGATTCAGGTCAAGCCTGTATTGATGCGGTGTGCGAGGACGTCGAGTGTGTGGACGACGGAGACTGCCCCGACGGGGTCTGCAACATCATGGATATGAGCTACGAGTGTGTCGAATGCACCATGACAATGGACTGCGACTCCGGAGAGGGGTGCATCGACAATATCTGTGAGGACGTAGACTGCACGGAGGACGCTGACTGTACGGACGGTGTCTGTGACACCATGTCCGACAGCTACGAGTGTGTGGAGTGTCTGTCCACTGCCGACTGTGACACCAATGAGGCCTGTGCGAATGGCGTCTGCGATGCTGCTGAATGCCTGGACGACGATGACTGCGACAGTGACGAGTCCTGTTCGGAGCCCGGCGGTGGTTTCTGCGTGTCCGGTGACAGTTGTGATCCCTTCATCGTGCCGGGAGGCGATGATCCCGACAACTGTGATGATGGAGAGGTCTGTCACACAAGCGGCCACTGCGTTGAGTGTGCCAGTGATGCGGACTGCGAAGACGACGTACTGTGCGACGAGACGACGTTCGAGTGCGGGTTGTAAGCGGACCTACTGTCGGACGCCACGGTCGGGCTGGCCGTGGCAGTCTTTGAATTTGGTACCGCTGCCGCACCAGCAAGGTTCGTCGGGGTCTGGCTCGCCGTCCGTTTCGTGGGCGTGGATGGTCACCGATTCGTCAGAGGCGGGCGCGCCGAGGATCGCTTCGGCGGCGCGCCGGCGCAGCCGGGTCGCCCGGTTGAGCTTCGCCTGTTCCAGGGCGGTCAATTCTCCGCCGAGGGCGTCGATGGCGGCTGCCAATTCGGTGAATACATGATTTGCGAAGGGGTTGTCGGTGTCGACGGGAGTATCGGCGAAGGCGTCGTGGAGCAACTCGAGGGCGGCGGGATCTTGGTAGCTGGCCAGATAACTGGCGCCAAGTGATGGGTCCTGTTCAAAAACATCGAGCAGCACCCGGAGCACCCGGTTGTCGTGCACGCCCAGTTCGCTGAGCACCTCGGCGAGAGCCTTTCCGCCGGCGGGGCCGCGCCCGGCCTGGATGGCTCGAAGCGTCGGCTCCAGAGCCGGTGGTCCAATCTCCTGGAGAGCGAAGATCGCCGCGGAGTAGAGGGGACTTTCGATGTCGACATTGCAGGTGACGTCCAGCAGTGGGGCGACGGCGGCGGATTCGCGGCGTTTCCCCAGAATCTGGGCCGCATAAATCGGGGCAAATCCGGCGGTGCGATCATGTTGCAGAAGAGTCTGCCAGTCGCCCAACAGGCGAATCAGCGCCTCGGCGACATCGTCGCCGCCTGTAAGTAGCTCATTTTCCAGCCACCGGGGCAGTCGTTGGCCGGTGTCGAGAAGTCGGGCGATCAGTTCTCGGGTTTCTGGGGCGTCGGTGTACTGCGCGGCAAGATCGCTCATCGGCACGGCTCGGTAGAGGATCGATGAACCCGCCGCCACGGGACCCGCAGGTCACCGGTGGGGACGAAGCGGTCGTTGTATTGGTCTGGTGGGTAAACGTGTGAGCACCGCAGTCTATGCCGGGGGACTGAAAGATGCGCCGTGTTGCAGTTGTATCTGGAGCCGTGATAATTCCGGGATGGAAGCAGGTGACTGATTCGCAGGCGGGGTTTCCACCCGTTTGATGTACCATCCCGGAGCCATGTCGTTGATCTACGAGACACCGACCCATTACTTCGTTTGCGCAGGAGATGCGGAGGGGTACTCGCCGCTGAATGCCTTCGACCAGGCGCTGATTGACGCCGGGGTGGGGGATGTGAATCTGGTGCGGCTCAGTTCGATTCTGCCGGCGGGCTGCCGGCGTGTCGATCCCTTCGGGTTTCCCGGTGGAGCGCTGGTGCCGGTGGCGTATTCACGGATGGTGTCGTCGACGCCGGGAGAGACCATTTCGGCGGCGGTGGCGATTGCGGTGCCCGAAGATACGTCGGAGCCCGGGCTGATCATGGAGCACCACGCGGCGGCGCCGCTGGGTGAGGTGGTCGAGCAGGTGCGGCGGATGGCCCAGGAAGGGATGCGGTATCGAGAGCGTGCTGTCGGTGAGATTATCACGGCCGGAGAGGAGCATGTGGTCGAGCAGCACGGGGCGGCGTTTGCTGGAGTCGTCATGTGGGATCGCGACGGTCACGGGTGAATCGACGGGCCCCTCAGTCGCGTTGCGACAGCTCCCCACTCGCGATTGCTCGTGGGGAGCGGAGATGAGGATGAAGAGACGATGACAGATGTGACGTATGACAACCATGGGCCGCGGTTTGCGGAGGCGAGCCCGGAGATCAGCGAAGGGGCGGTGGCGCTTTTCGGGGCCTGTTACGACGGGACGACGTCGTTTCGGGCCGGTGCCAGGGACGGACCGGATGCGATCCGGGCGGCCAGTATGGGGCTGGAGACGTATTCGCCAGCTCAGCAACTCGACACCACCGAAGACATCAATCTTGCCGATCTGGGCAATCTGTATCTGACGGCGGGAGCGGCGGCGCCGGTGGTGGATACGGTGACCTGGGCGACCCGAGAGATCATCAACGCCCGGGCGAAGCCGCTTCTTCTGGGTGGAGAACACAGCGTGTCCGTGGGTGCGATTCGGGCTCACGCGGAGTATTACAGCGAGTTGACGGTGGTGCAGCTCGACGCTCACGCCGATCTGCGCGACGGGTATCGGGGCGAGCCGTTAAACCACGCCAGTGCGATGCGGCGGGTGTTGGATGTGGTGCCATCTCAGCGTCTGCTGCAGGTAGGGATCCGCTCCGGGACTGCCGACGAGTTCGAAGAGCTGCATCAGTCGGGGCGGCTGGTGGCTCCGTTGGCCGATGAACTCGAACAGCGGCTGGAGTCGTCGAGTGGGCCGGTATATCTGACGGTGGATCTGGACGTGTTCGATCCGGCGTATTTCCCGGGTACCGGTACTCCGGAGCCGGGCGGGATCGACTGGAAGACCTTTGAGCAACTTCTGGAGGCGATTGTGCCGCGGCGGCTGGTGGCGGCCGATGTGGTCGAGCTTGCCCCGCGGTTGGATCCGACGGGTTGTTCGTCTGTGTTGGCGGCGAAGGTGGTGCGGGAGGTGGCGTTGAGGGTGGGTAGATGAAACAGTGTGGTTTGCGGTATGCCCCTCAGTCGCTTCGCGACAGCTCCCCCCGGCGCTAACGCTTGCGGGGAGCCAAGCACGAATTGATGAGACCAGGACGAGCTATGACTGACGTGCGTTCGTTTATCGATGAGCATTACCACAACTTCAACGCCCGGGAGTTGAAGCGGGCGGCCCGGGGCTACGAAGAGCATCTGGAGGCGGGGGGGAAGATGATGGTGACTCTGGCGGGGGCGATGAGTACGGCGCGACTCGGCAAGATTCTGGCTCCGGCGATCCGGGAGGGGCTGGTGCACGCGATTTGTTGCACCGGGGCGAACCTGGAGGAGGACGCCTACAATCTGATCGGAGGCGACAAGTACGAGCCGCTGGATGACTGGCGGGGGATGACCGTGGAGGATGAGCAGAAGTTGTACGACCGGAAGATGAACCGGGTCACCGACACGGCGATCCCCGATGATGTGATGATCGATCTGGAGGGGCAGTTGATCTACCGCTGGAAGGCGGCCTGCAACAGCGAGCGCAGTGACACGCCGGCGGCGTTTATGCTGGATGCGCTGGACGACGAGGAGCTGAAGCCGAAGTTTCAGAATCCCGAAGAGAGCTGGCTGTTGGCGGCGAAGGAAGCGTCGGTTCCGATCTGGACGCCGGGCTGGGAAGACAGCACGTCGGGCAACACCTTTGCGGCCTGTGTGATGAAGGGGGAGGTCCCCCACCACAACTGTGTGGAGACAGGAACGCAGCAGATGCAGCGGCTGGTGCGGTGGTATCTGGAGAACTGTGTGCCCGAACCGGGCATCGGGTTCTTCCAACTCGGCGGGGGGATTGCCGGTGATTTTGCCATCTGTGCGGTGCCGCTGATCACGAAGGATCTGAAGCTGGAAGATGTGCCGGCCTGGGGGTACTTCTGTCAGATTTCGGACGGGGTGACCAGCTATGGCGGATATTCGGGGGCGGTGCCCCGCGAGAAGATCACCTGGGGGAAGTTGCAGCCGGATACCCCGAAATTCATGATCGAGTCGGACGCCACGATTGTGGCGCCGCTGATCTGGGCCTATCTGCTCGACCGGTAGGTGGGGTTATCCGCCGACGCCGCCGGAGCTGTAACCGCCCTCGGAGGGCTGGGGGACCATCCGCCCGTACCCGCCCATGTCGGTCTTCTTGAAGCTGCGCACCGGCAGGTCGGTCTCGAAGGGGAGTTGTTCGAAGGATCGAGGCCGAACCCAGGACTCTTTGTCGTCGAGCCCGACTTTCTGGATCGTCAGCCCCGCTTTGTGAGCGTCGATGAAGAAGGGGGTCAGATCGGGCTCCGGATCATGGCGGAATTTCTCGCCGAGGTGCACCACGTTCCGGATGCCGCCCTTTTTGAGGGTTTCGACACCGGGGAGGATGGAGTCGTCGATGAAGTAGCGGTTATCGAAGGTGCCGGGGGAGGGTTCGGCGCCGGCGTGGCGGCGTTTATCGCAGAGCCAGACGGGGGAGGCGGAGTCGTCGAGTTGCTGGCGCATCTTATGGACTTCGGGCCCCAGGGTGTACATGGTGTCGATGATGGGGCTGGCGTCGATGGCGACCATCGCTCCCTGGTTGAGCCGTGGGCGGGCCCAGTGGTCGAAGGTGGAGACGAACTGAGCCTGCTGTTGCATCAGCACCACGCCCATCTCGATGGTCTTTCCGCCGTTCAGATCGACGACGACCATGGTCTGCTCGTCGAGCCACTGGAAGGCCCCATCGGGGTGGTCCTGCTCGTAGAGGGGCAGCTCGTCGAGTTTCTTTGCCGCGATCTGGCCCTTGTCGATGCTGGCGAACAGAGTGGGGCAGTGATAGGGCTCCCAGA
>SKMT01000617.1 GCA_007120915.1 Myxococcales bacterium
TCAGCGCTCGACAGCTCCGGGTCTTCCATCAGCTCCAGGGCTTCTTCGTCGGGTACACTCAGCTCGATGGCTTCGATCATCTTTTCGAGTTGAGAGCGCGGGGCCTCACCGCGGTCAATTTCTTCGAGCATCATTTCGAGTTCGTCGCGGGTGACTTTACGGGCCATGGTCTCCTCCGGGGTTAATCCGGAAATTTCACGCAAATGCTATTGCGACTTCGCAGATACCCACGCTCACTGGCGCTGAAACGCTCCCGATGGTCGCTCTCCCTCCACAATGCGCAACATTGCGTCGGTCGTCATCATCCAGTGAGCGTGGGCCCTGCTGTGTCTCATTACACACCTGCGCGAAATCTCCGGGTTTACGGGTGTGGTTCGTCGCGGAGGTTGGACTGTAATCACCGCTCGTCGTCGATCAATAGCTCATCGACACCTCGGTCCATGCATTCGAGGTAGCCACGCCGACGAAGGTTGTCGACATTGGCGTCCGGGTCGTCAACCCCATCCTCCGGGATGGCTTCGACCTGCTCGACAAAGCAGTCTCGGTGATAGTGTCCGATGGCCTGATTGCACAGCTCATCGTGGTGTTCGGCTTCACAGCGCATGTAAAAGTATCCGGCAAACAGTTCGGCCTGTTCCGGATCGTAGTCCGGAGACTGGTAGAGATTTGCCCAGCTCCAGGCGGCGGTGCCAGCGAGGATGATGAGGACAATGGCGATGACGACAACTTTGGATTTATCCATGGGCTCTGGGTGGTCGGTGTTGGGTGCTGGGTGGTCGGTGGTCGGTGGTGGGTGTTGGGTGGTCGGTGTTGGGTGGTCGGTGTTGGGTGGTCGGTGTTGGGTGGTCGGTGGTGGGTGTTGGGTGGTCGGTGCTGGGTGGTCGGTGCTGGGTGGTCGGTGGTGGGTGGTTGATGCTGGGTGCTTGGCGACCCGTGGAGGTTCTACGCTCGACCCGTAGCCCGGGGCTAGCCGCTTTTCAGGCTGCCCCGGGTACGAAGGTGCTGGGACCAGTTGATGGTTCTGAACGCCGAGATTTCAATTAAACTGCCACGCAAAATCGACGGTCGGATGAAGGCTGACGTAGGCGTTGTCGTCGGGGACGATGTCGCGGTTGCCCGCCACCAACACGGCGCCGGGGCGGGCCCATTGGGCCAGGCGGTGTAGGGTCTGTTCCCTCCCCGATTCGTCGAAGTAGATGAAGGCCAGATTGCGGCAGAAGATCAGGTCGTAGGTCTGCGAGGGCTCGAAGTCGCGGATGTCGGCGACTTGGAAGTGTACGTGTCGGCGAAACTCGTCGCGAAGCCGGAACTGGCCGTCGACGGGCTCGAAGGCGATGTCGATCCATTCGTCGGGAAGTTCTTTGAGGTTGCCCGGGGGATACACCCCGGCATCTGCTCGTTCGACCATGTGTTCGGCGGCGTCGATGGCGTCGGTGGTCAGTGTCATGCCCTCCCAGGGGCGGCGCTCGTCGAGCTCCCAGCACAGTTTTAGCGTGTAGGGCTCCTCGCCGCTGGCGGCTCCGAGACTCAGCGCGCGAATTGTCTGGCGACCGTCTGCGCGCGCTCGGTCAGCAAGCGCCGGCAGCACCGTCGAGCGCAGTCCATCCCAGACGGCGGCGTCGCGATAAAACCGGGAGATGGTGATGTAGCAGCACTCGTCGAGCCGCTCCCACTCCGCCCGGTGGTTTTGGAGATACTCTCGATAGTCCTCCAACTGAGCAATACCGAGTTCGTCGAGGCGCTCAGATATGCGGCTTTTGACCTGCCCGCGCACCTTCTTGAACCCCGCCCAGCGATAACCCATTCGGGGCAGCGCCCATTTGAGGAACTCCGTGAGGTCGTCGTCGGTAATTCGAGGCATTGGGGATCGTGGGGCCTGGGTCTTGCGTCTTGGGTCGTGGGTCTTGAGGTGTTGGGGCGTAGTTCAGCCAGTGACCGTGCGATTTCTGGAGCGTGGCAAGATGAGGCCACCGAAACAAATACATTTCTTCACGTCAATTCGGGGGTCCATCTTTCGATAATAGTAGTAGGGGGGACAACCATGTCGTACGACAACTGAAACGAACTACTGACCTGATTGGAGACACCATGCTTGAGCTGCTTATTGTTATTGGCGCCATTTCACTTCTGACTCAGCGAGAGCGCAAGTCGATGCACGGCTCGCTGGCGATGATGTATGTGGTAATGATCCCTATCTGGCTGGGAGTGTATGTGCTGATGGTGCTGTACGTACTGTCGGGCGTCGAAAACCTGATCGTCATCGTGGTGGTGGGCCACGCGCTGGGCATTAGCGCCGGCTACGGGACGTACTGGCTTATCGTGCGGTATCGGAAGAAAGCCTACGAAAAGCGGATGGGATATGACTGAGCCAGCGGCGCTGGCACTGAGGCGGCGGGCTGCAGAACAGTCCGCGAGGTGATGAGTCTGCCCAGGTTCATTGCCATGCCGTGAGCAGGAGTTGATGGAGCGACTGCTCACGGCATGATGCCTCGCAGCGCTTGAGGTGGAGTGAGCACGCAGGGCAGCATTCGCTAATCAAAGTCGTAATCGCACTCCGGGCAGAAACTTCGCGACAGTTTGATCTCCTCATCGCATCGGGGGCATTGCTTCATCGGAGCCTGCGCGATCTCTGCTTCGCGGATTCGGATCGTGATCCCTCCGCCAATCAGCGCGAAGAGATTGTACGACAGGGGAGCGACAAAACCGGACAGGATAACCACCCCGATAGCAACGGCGACGGGTGTGAGGATTTCGGGGTCCGTGACCACCGCTGCAGCAACTCCGAGCATGATGAGAACAATGGACACGATGAACGCCCAGATCAGCGACGCCATCGGGTCAATCGCTTCGACGGTGATCCATCGAGTTTCGGACACTTTCTGATCATCGGCACTCATGGTCGTTCCTGAGCTGTGGTGAGGTCGGATAGATCGTAACCAGAAATAGAGACTAGGGGCATTGAGCGAAGCAGCGTAGGCGGCTAGAGTTTTCTTCGGTCATCGTCAACCGAGCGGACGAGAACATGGTCAGTAAAGAACTGCTGGACGAAGCACGGGTGGGCACCCTTGCGACCACGATCATTGCGACGACCGTTGTGCTGATCGTCATCGCCCTGTTCACCGATCTGCAGTTGGTGCTGCACCACGTGATGTTAACGCTGGCGTTGGCGGCGTTCTGGCCCTTTGTGCTCGCAGCGGCCATCCTTTTTGTGATTATGGCCGCCGTGATGCTCTCGCTGGCTCCGCTGGCAGTTTTTGACGGCGGCGAAGTTTCCGGCGCTGTCGCCGGAGAGGTTGTCGCCGAAGAGATTGTCGCCGAAAACGTAACAGAACTCGGCTCGAAGATCGGCGAACCCTACTACAACTGGCTTCTGGGAATCCGACATCCCGTGTTCTGGGGAGTTCCGGCCGGATTGGCACTGGGCTGTTTGCTGATCTGGGGCTATCTGGCGGTGTTCATCTTCCCCCTGGAGTCCGACACGCTGGAGGCCTTCGCCGAGGGGCAGGAGCACATCGAGAAGCACTATGAGGAGGAGGGTGGTTTTCCCCGGCCCGATGACGACGGATTGCTGGTGATGCCCGACGGTGAAACGTTGACCGACGGGTTTGGTCAGCCCATCCGCTATGAAGTGGAAGGACGGTGGCGAGTGGCCAGTTGGCAGTTGCAATCGGCAGGCTCCGA
>SKMT01000479.1 GCA_007120915.1 Myxococcales bacterium
CCAGCGCTACAAGGGGCTCGGTGAGATGAACCCCGATCAGTTGTGGGAAACCACGATGAACCCCGAAACCCGCACCCTCTTGCAGGTGCAGATCGAGGACGCCGTGGAAGCGGATTCGCTCTTTACGGTGCTGATGGGCGACCAGGTCGCTCCTCGCCGCGAATTTATCGAAACCCACGCGCTGGACGTCCGAAACCTCGACGTCTGATCTCGGGGTCGCCTCCTTGAACTCACACCGGATGTTCGTGTTGCGCTGCCGGAGTCTTCCATGTCGAAGATTCAACTGCTCAGCGGCCCTGCCGTCGACGAAGCACTCGAACAGACGGCAGTGCGCCACCTGATTCGCTACCAGATCAACCCCGCCACCCTGGGGGTGCTGCTGATTCTGGGCGGTGTCTGCTTCGTGATCGCCGGATACATCTGGTTTGCCATCGGACTTGGTGGGGGAACCACCGCCGCTTTTATCGGTACTTTGTTGGTGGGGCTGACCTTCTTTTCGATGGCCGCGTTCTGGGGAAACTTCCGCAACAACCGATTTATCGCCATCAGCGACGACCATCTGTTCATCGGCGAAGAAGAGAAGGCCTGGCGGGTACACTGGTCGCTGGTCGACCGTGAGAGCCTGAACTTCGACCAGATGCAGAGCTCCCGGCTGCGCGGCAGCATCCGCCTGGAGACCGCCGGCCAGAACATCGACATCCCGCTGTACACCCCGTTTGTGTACATCGAAGATCTGGAAGGGCTGATGTTCGAGTTGCTGCAGCGGCTCGACGCCGAAGGGGGCGAAGCCCCGGTGGGCGCACCCGACGCCGACGTAGACGAAAAAGAGCTTTTCGACGAGTCGGAAGATACTGAAGACCAACGGGAACAGCAGTGATGCGCTACTGCTATCTTCTGGTTTTGGTTCTGGCAGCACTTCTGGCGGTGCCCACCGTCGCCGCCGCCGATGAGGAGCAGCGATTCGGCCCCACCATCCGCGGGGCCGAAACCGAGCCCGACGCCGACGAAGATCCCGCCGCAGTCGACGCCGCCAACCGGGCACAACATACCGCCCTCACTCAGATCACAGACCTCGCCCGGACCGCTGCCCGCTCTGGTGACGACGAGACCGCCATTGGGCTGTACACCGCGCTACTCGACCACCACGCCACACCCCCCTCCCGGGCGGTGGCAGCGGCCATCGAAAAATCGGTCGTTCAGTACCGCCACGGCGACATCGAAGAAGCCTTTCAGACCATCAAGCGCGCCGATCAGGCCGCTCACAATGCCGAATCGGTGCCCCTTTGGCGAAGCGTACGCTACGTGCGTACCGCCCTGTACAGCTCGTCGGGCCGACTCTTCGAAGGGCTGCAGTTTCACGCCTGCGACGAGCCGTTAGGCCCCGCCGAAGAGCTGTTGTGTGAGCTCCACGAACAACTGCAGTTCGACGCCGACGCGTTCTTCAAGATGGCCACGGCCACCCTCTTGTACTGGCCCGCCCCCCTGGACGCCTCCGAGCCCGACGAGTACGGGCTTCGGCTGGTCATCGAGCCCCTGCTGTACGCCATCCATGTGCACCGGGCCTCCCCGTATCGCACCCTCGTCGATGACCCGGACACCGGCATCGACGAAGAACTGTCCGACGCCTACGGTATGTTGCTTCAGATCTACCATGAACGCGACGACGTCATCGCACAGATTCGCGTGCATCTGACGCTGGCCCGGATCTACGACCAGACCGACCACAGCCTCGACCAGATCGAACGGGCAGAACAACTCGCCGGTCCCATCGACGTGCCCCTGGACGTTCAGCGCGATCTGACGCTGGCGCGAGCTCAGAGTTGTCTGATCACCGACGACGTGCACCGATGCCGCCACGACGTGCGCGCCGCCCAACCCTCAACGGCAGCCGCCTCCCCGGTTCACCCCCCGGCTCACGCCGCGTTCTGCTCCTCCCAACTCGGCGAAGATACCCTGCCTTTCTGCAACAGCGCCATCGAGTATTTCGACACCCGAGGCGACGACTTCGCCATCACCTATCTGCTGGGCAACAAACTGGGAGCGTTGGTCAACGCCGGTGAAGAACAACGCGCCCGCAGCGTCATCGACGAACTGCACCGGCGTGTCGACCCCGAGACCATCGACGCCACCACCCACGGATGGGTGCTGCCGGCGCTTCGTAACCGCTGCTACGCAGCCGTGAAGTTCGACCCCGCCGACGCCGCCGAACTCTGCAGCCAAACCGTCGACAGCTACGCCGTGCTCGACGGCGATGAGATGACCGCCGTGCTATACGACGCATTGCTCGACGACCTGTTGACGCTGGCCGAAGCCTATCGGCGAAACGGGCGTACCTACGAGGCTCTGCGAAAACTCCAGATCGTTCACTCTCTGGCGCTTTCGGGCGATCAGTTGCGCAACCGGCGCGCCGCCGTCGCTCTGCGAATCGCCGGAGAGATTCACATCGAAGACCGCGACGCTCCCATGTACGCTGCCTCCAGCTTCGGCGACGCCGCCGAACTGACCGACGACCCCCACGAATTCCACCGGCTGTACACCGCCCGTTTCGATGCGCTCGCCGAAGCCGGACGCTGGGATCTGATCGCCGACGAAGCCCCGCGCCTCGCCGCCGAGCCAGCCGCCGGGGACAAGCCGTCGATCGAAGCCACGGGGCTGGTCTACACCGCCCTGGCCCACGCAAAGCTGGGCAACAGCTCCCGCGCCTGCGACGCCCTCCGCTCCAGCTCCGACCACGATCTGGACGCCGAACAGACCTCGGTGCAACAACGAGCCGTCGCCACACTCGACGACGCCCGCATGCGGGTGACCGCCTGCATCGGCGACGACAGCTCCGAGGGTTGAACCACCCTCCCCGGGCCAGACGGCCTCCCCCGACAGATAAACCCGCTACACCCCCCCCGGCGCACACTTTCCCGTTTTCGGATCTCGGATTCACTTCCGCTTTTACTTCCACTTCCGTCGGATGGCCCCCGAGCAACCTCCACGGGCTGCGCGTAAATCCGATGACTCAAGTAGAAGCGAAACCTAAACTGAATCCGAAATCCGAGAGCTGAAAAGTTTTCCGCTGCCGTGGCTGATGGGAACGAAAAAAGTGGTCAGCAACGATGAGGCGCAAGCGGGCCCCCAACAGGAGCAATCGAAGGCGTTTCAACCAGCACTCATTCGAGCACCTTGAGCACCGGCCGCCGCCTGTCGTCATCCATCATCCACCGGCAATCCTCGGCGGGGCAAAACACAAACCCCTCAAAGCTATCCGGATCCCCAAACTCCTCATCCGTCAACCCCACGCCACCGGCACTGGTGTCGAGGCCCGACGAGTCGATATTCCAGTAGGAAAACTCAACAGAATCCGGCTCGTCGGCGTCCCCGGCAAAGCCACCGACGTTCGCCTCGCCGTCGACCATACCCGTGGAGTAGCTGCGCGCGATCGAAGCCTCGGAGCTATGCCAGCCGACGAATCCTCCGACATCGCGTTCCCCTTCGACATCTCCGCTCGCAGCCCCTTCGACTACTTTACTTTCTGCCCGATTACTCCCCACCACGCCTCCGGTCTGGTTCTCCCCGTCGACATTCCCGCTGATCTGTACGTCGATGACTTCTCCCCAGTTGACGCCGACGATACTTCCCACAAAAGCTCCATCCTCAGCAACAATGTCCACACCGCTCATCTCGAC
>SKMT01000124.1 GCA_007120915.1 Myxococcales bacterium
ACTTCGGGAGCCAGACAGAGTAACGACTCGACCAGCTCGCGGTGAACCTCTTCCTTCAACGGGCCCACCGGATGGGAGACGGCACAGGGGTTGTCCAGGATCTCGTCGATGTGTTCAGCGGCGATGGGATTGTCGTCGAGCAGGTCGTCACGAACGGTCAATACCAGCAGAATCGGAAGCTCCGTCGACGAGGATTCCTGGAGTAGAAACTTGATGAATTGCAATGTTTCGTTCGCCCAGTGCACATCATCAAAGACCAGCACCAGCGGGCGGCGGCGGGTCAGTCTGATGAGCAGCCGTTGATAGACCACCCACTTTTGTTCAGGGCTGGTAAACCGGATGGCCTGCTGGCGTTCGTCGAACTCCGGGTTGGCACCGGGCATGATCAGATCAGTGACGGCGATACACTGGTGGAGATCGTCGGCGTCAAATTCGTCCTGGGAGCCGTAGAGCTTGCGCACCCGTTCCAGCACTTTGCCACGTTCCAGCCCGGTGCAGCGTAGGTAGTCGGCGAACATGCGGGGCAGGCCGTCGGAGGGAGCTTCGACAGGGCTGTGGGATGCGCTCAGAACATCAGCAGCTCCGACTTCGTGGGCGTGTTGGGCAAGCCAGGTAGCAAGCCGCGTCTTTCCGACGCCAACAGGGCCCTGAAGCCCCATCAGATGAGGGCGGCGTGCATAGCAGGCATCCAGCAGGTGTTCCCACAGCGCATCACGGAGTTGGTGACGGCCAAGAAGCGGGATTTCGCGAAGCTCAAACAGGTTCTGTCCCACTCCCATCATCTGGGGCAGGTCATCGGTATACAGGGTTTGACGCCAGCAGTGCGGGATCTCTGCGGTAACGGTTTCGACGGGGAGAGTGGAGTGGTGCGAGGGCTCGTCGTGGGTCAACCGGGGGATCAGACAGGTCGTTCCCGGTTCGTCGACGAAGGTCATTTCCAACGATTCCTGGTCGCTGTCGGAGGTGACGACGGTGATGTCATCGTGGAATGGCTCTCCGGCGATAGCGGTGAGTGCGGCAGCGGCGTCGGCGGCTCGTTGAAACCGGCGGTGCGGGTTGCGGGCAACCAGTCGGGCTGTCCACTGCTCAAAGCCGTCGGGGGTGTTGATGCGGGGAGTCAGTGTTGGGCGATCGGCGGTGAGGTGGGCACGCAATACCTCGTCGACCGTGTTGGCTGAGAAGGGGGGATGCCCCGTGACCATCCAGTACGTCAGACACCCCAACGCGTATAGATCGGTCCAGGGGCCCTGGTCGCGGATACGCCCTCGAATCTGTTCAGGGGCCATGTACCGGGGCGTGCCGGTGATGACCTCATCTTCAGCCCGAAGTCTTCGATCCCCATCCATCCCGTAAGCGATCCCGAAGTCCGTCAGTTTCAGCCGAGACTGGCGGTGATCGGACAGGAAGAGAATGTTGTCGGGCTTCAGGTCGCGGTGAATCAGGCCCCGGGCGTGAGAGTGGGCCAGGGCGTCGAGGATGTACACCAGCATGGTGTGAACCTGCGACCAGTGCAGTTGCGAATGTTGTAGCTGAGAAAGCGTGGATTCGGCCAGCTCCATCACCATGTAAGGACTTCCACCCGACAGCCCCTGGTCGGAGTCATCGGCCAGGTCTTCCGGAATCTCACCGTAATCGAAGACGCGGATGATATTGGGGTGATTCATCCGGGCGACGGCGCGCACCTCCCCACGAAAGGACTCGACAAAGCGCGACTTTTTAGCCTGCTCTCCGGTCATGACCTTCACGGCCACGGGCTGGTCGTGATGGATGTGGGTGGCCCGAAAGATACGCGCCATCCCCCCCCTGGCCAGCGGGCGGTCGAGGCGAAACGGGCCGAGTTGGAGGTCGGAGGGCATGGTGTCTTGGGTCGTGAGGTCGTGGGGGCGTGAGGTCGTGGGTCGAGATGTCATTCAGGTGGTTAGAGAGTATGTTCAGCGGTGATGCCACGTCCAGCCCCGGCCGGGGCGTTGTGGCCGCATCCATCCCTGAGGCTTGTGACTTGTGTCGTTGTACCAGTACAATTTTTGGGCTCGACTACCATTAGGTCCTCCAACTCCTGCTTGCAGCGTAACGTAATATGTTGGCGTCGCTGTCGTAACGATGAGGATTTTCGGCGCTTCCATTTGCGAAGCCGTCGGCGTCTACTACAGCACTGCAGCGTTGAGTTCGCACCGGACAAGCCGGTTTGTCTGGAGTGGTCAACCGCCGAAATGACGAGAGGCCTGCCCGGAGCTGATGTTCTAGCGAGAATGATTGCACTTCCACTCTGAATGGATGGCGCAGATGAAGACGAAATCGAAGACTGATCGCGACTCCCTCTTAGAGCCTCTGGCCCTCAACGGGGTGAATGTCAGGAGCCGGACGGTGTTTGCCACCAGGGGGTTGTCGTCTCTGCGATCCGTGCTTTTGGTCAGCCTTGTGATGCTGGTGCTGATGTCGGGGTGCGCCGACCCCGGTGAGGAGCCCGGAGTGATCGACGATGGGGATGCTGGATGGGGTGAGGACGTGGCGTCGGAAGATGCCACCGAGGATGACGTGGGCGAGGATGACGTGGGCGAGGATGCGGATGCGTCACCGAGTTGTGACGAGGACCAAGAGCTCTGTGATGGGGCCTGTATTGATCCGCTGGTCGATTCCGATCACTGCGGAAGCTGTGGAAACGACTGTGGCGAGGACGAGCTATGTAGTGAGGGCGCATGTGTATCGGACTGTCCGGAGGGAACAGAGCAGTGCGACGGCGAATGCCGCGACCTCGACAGCGACGAAGATTACTGCGGAGGATGCGACACCAGTTGCGGTGGCGATGAAGAGTGCGTCGATGGTGAGTGCGAACTGTCGTGCGATGATGAGCATCAGGAGTGCGACGATCAGTGCGTCGATACGTCGACGGATCCCTCACACTGCGGTGGGTGCGAGGTTGGCTGTGGAACCGACGAGGTCTGCGACAGCGGAAGCTGCACCACATCCTGCGGGGGAAACCTGGTCGACTGTGATGGGGCATGTGTACATCTGAACAACAACGACGACCATTGCGGTGGCTGTGGCAACGCGTGCCCGGACGGCGCGTCGTGTTCCGGCGGAAGTTGCAGTTGTGACGGCGATTACACCGAGTGTGGAGACGAATGTGTCGACACCGATAGTGACGATGACAACTGCGGGAGCTGCCAGAACAGTTGCGATTCGTCCGAGCAATGTGTCGGCGGTGAATGCGAACCCGACGGATGTGATCCCGGTCAGACAGACTGTGACGGAGCATGCGTCGATACTTCCAGCGACGACGAGCACTGCGGGGGCTGCGACAACAACTGCAGCGACGACGACGGATGGTATGACGACGGTTCCAGCTACGACTGCTGTGATGACGGTTCGGCCTGCATCTGCCAGGACGAGGAGTACCGCGAATATTTCTGCGATGGGGGCGGCTGCGACTACACCGTCACCGACCAGGAGACCGACGTGTCGGGTTGTACGAACTGTGGCATCGGCGAGGTCTGCAGCGCAGGAGAATGCGAAAGCGAGTGCTCCGGGGACGAAACCCTGTGCGGTAACGACTGTGTGAACACATCAACCGACGACGAGCACTGCGGGGGTTGCGACAATGACTGCGGCGAAGACGACGGGTGGTATGATGTCGGCTCCAGCTACGACTGTTGTGATGACGGTTCGG
>SKMT01000541.1 GCA_007120915.1 Myxococcales bacterium
CGTCGAGTGGCAATGTCAGCTTCTGGGCGACCTCGTAGGCTACGGGGATACCGCCGCGAGCCAGGCCAAGGACTACCGGACGTTCACCCAGCGATTGATCGGCGAGCACCTCGGCGAGTTGTCGGCCTGCGTGATGTCGGTCGTCGAAAAGACTCATGGGCAACCTCTGCACCGGGGAACAACGTGACGTCGTTGAGTGCCGGTGGAATGTAAACACGTTGCCACGGGGGCGGCGAGAGTGGAAAATGAATCGGCTGCGGTCAGTTTAAGCCCTAGCCCCGAAACCACGGTTTTTCGATTCTGCGAAATCGCGATTGCAAAAGGGTCGAATCGATGAGTTCGCCAAAGCAGCGCCCGATCTATCTGGATCACAACGCCACGACACCGGTCGCCCGGGAGGTTCTGGAGGCGATGACGCCCCATCTTCGGGGCGAATTCGGCAACCCCTCGAGCACCCATTCGTACGGCCGCGCGGCGCGGCGAGCGGTGGACACCGCCCGGCGTCACGTTGCGGAGACCATCGGGGCTTCTCCCTCGGAGATTCTGTTTACCTCCGGGGGAACAGAGTCGAACAACCTGGGGATCCTGGGCGGCTGTGGGGACGATGGAAGTGGTCGACAGGTGGTCACCTCGGTGATCGAACATCCGTCGGTGACCCAGCCGGTTCGACTGCTGGGTCAGCAGGGGTGGGACGTGGTCTCGGTGGGGGTTGGCCGGCAGGGGCGTATCGACGTCGACGAGGCTGTCGAGGCGATCGACGAGTCGACGAAACTGGTCACCATCATGCACTCCAACAATGAAACCGGGGTCATCCAGCCGCTTGAGCCGGTGGTGAAGGCGGCACGTGAGGTCGGAGCGCTGGTACACACCGATGCGGCCCAGTCGATCGGCAAGATTGACATCGATGTACGGCAGTTGGACGTGGATCTGCTCACCATTGCCGGACACAAAGTGTATGCTCCCAAGGGAGTAGGAGCGCTGTACGTGAAGGAAGGGGTGGAGCTGACGCCGGTGCTGCAGGGAGCAGGACACGAGCAGGGGCTTCGCCCGGGTACCGAAAACGTCGCCTCCATCGTCGGGCTCGGTGAGGCATGTCGCCAGGCCCAGATTCAGGGCCAGCGGCAGCGCCGGGATGTGGAGAAACTGCGTGATCTGCTGTGGGAACGGCTCCGTGACGAGATCCCGGGGGTTGAGGTGAACGGTCACCCCCAAAAGCGGCTTCCCAACACGCTGAATGTGGTGTTTCCGGGCGTTGAAGCGGTGCAACTGCTGGCGTTCGCCCCGCAGATTGCGGCGTCCACTGGCTCAGCATGCAAGGAGGGCGGGGCAGCGGCATCGCCGGTGCTCAAGGCGATGGGGCTTAGCGAAGAGCGGGCACTGGGGTCGCTTCGGCTGGCGCTTGGATGCGGCAACGACGCCGAACAGATCGAAGAGGCCGCCACATTACTGGGCGATGCCTGGCGGGAATGTGTCGACGACCCCGATCAGCCGGTGGTTACGGGCTGAGGTTCTCTGGCTTCGTCGGGCACGGTGACCGGTTCGCCGGCGACGAACTGATTGATTCTCTTCCAGTTGTCGACCAGAAATTCGCGCACCGCTTCCTTGTCGCGGGGGACTTCCTCGGCGGGATAGCGCCAGATTTTGACCTCGATGCGAGCGTGGGTCAGCCCGCCGCTGATCAGATCTGACATCGCCGCGGCGTCTTCGGCACCGCGGTGGGCGATGAAGACCAGATCGGCTTTTGGAGTTGTTGTCACCAGCTTTACGCCTCCTTCCCGAAGGGGGGGAAGGGTGTGGGTGAGTGCTTCAGCTACATCGTACATCTCTTCGTCGTCGGCGAATTTTTCGAGCAGCCGTTGGCGCTTCGACTCCATAAACCGGGTGCCTTCCGGGTAGACGACCACCGCGTCGTTGTCGTCCAACTCCTTGCCCAGAGCGATGACCTTGTCGATTTCGAACTGGGGGTTGTCGCTGCCGCGGTTGACGAAGACGTTGGGAAAGCGCTGTGCGCAGTAGTCGAGCGTCGGATCGGCGAGCAACTCAGACTTGATGACGTAGCGGAAGCATTTCAACTGCCGGACCACGGCGATGGGCAGCATGGTGTCGAGAGTGCTGGCGTGGCGCGACAGCACCACTGCGGGGCGTTCGTCCTCGAGATGTTCCAGCCCGTCGATGTGCACTTGTGCCGAAAAGATCCGCAGGGCGCCCCAGAAAAGCCCCCGGGCCCACCAGCGCTGCAGCTTGCGGTTGGCCATCTCGTAGTCGTGGTCGCCCATTCCGGCCTTGTATCGGACCCACAGCCAGGCGGCGATGACCAGCCCCAGGCATTCGAGCGTGAAATAGTAGGCGAAAAACAACAGAGTGCGACTGGTGGAGAGCTGATTTCGGGTCACCAGGTCGTACAGCGCCGTCAGGGGGATCAGCACCGGTAGAAGCGCCACCAACACCACGGAGAGTACATACCAGGCGCTGGTGGTGAGCAGTCGGCGGGGCCAACGGATATCTTTTGGTATCTCGTGTAGTTGCACGGCAATCACCAAATCTAGGAACGAAATCGGGCAACCAAACCAGCCCCGCGGGTTCGGGGGACGGCCGAAATATTGCGGACCGGTTGCGCGCGGTCAAACCCCGATTTTTTCGGTGCCATCGCGGCAGATTCGGTGACCAGCCAGTCAGTGCTCGGCGGTGGTGAAACAAAGCGCGGCCTGTTGAACGCGGCACCGGATTTCGTGCAGTTCTTCGCCGTGACACCAGTCGTTGTGGATGGCCTCCAGCCTGGCGAGTGCATCGGCGAGGGCGTGGTCATCGAAGCCGGGAGTGGGGCCGGGGAGGTCGCCGGAGTCGCGAAGGTGGGTCTGTGCAGTCTCGATGAGCTTACCCATTCCCCGCTGCATTGCTGTTTCGCAGCGGCCGGACGCAGCCTGTTCGGGCTTGTAGCAGATCGCGGCCAGTTGAATGAGCGCTTTGGTCGCTCGACGGGCGGCACAGTCTTTCGGCAGTGTGTGCCAGAGATCTTCCCAGGCTTCGTGGGCTTCCCAGTAGTCGCCGGCCTTCAGAAGGTCGAGCCCGCGGGTGAACTGGTCAGCAGGACTGTTGTCGTTAGGTTGGTCGTCGGTCATGGATCTAAAGAAGAGCGAGAGCAGGCCGGCAAATTGGAATGAACATGGAGGATAGGATGACAGAGACCGATGAGAAAAGCCGACTGGTGGGAATGAACCACGTGGCGCTGGAGGTAGGCGACATCGATGCGGCGCTTGAGTTTTACGGCGAACTGTTTGCGTTTGAGCTGCGAGGCCGAGGGGAGTCGATGGCCTTTATCGACATGGGGGACCAGTTTATCGCGCTTTCGGAGGGGCGGGCTCAGCCGCCGGATGACCATCGACACTTTGGGCTGGTCGTCGATCAGCGGGAGACACTGCGAAAGAAGCTCGATGAGATGGACGTAGAGGTGCTCGACACCCCGGGGCTCGACTTTCTCGATCCCTGGGGCAATCGGGTGCAGGTGGTGGTGTACCGGGACATACAGTTCAGCAAGACCGATGAGATTCTGGAGGGGATGGGCCTGGAGGGGCTCGACAAGACAGAAGACGCCATCGAGCAGCTTCGAAAGAAGGGGCTTGCGGGGCGTGGGTCGTGAGTCGTGTGAGCGCGCCCTGCCAGGTCGCA
>SKMT01000598.1 GCA_007120915.1 Myxococcales bacterium
CGGAAGCTGCTCTTCGTACACCCAGGCGCTGTACAGCGCGATGCGATCGACGCGCTCCGGCTGCTGAAGCGCCATCTTCAGCGCCACCGACGACCCCCAGGAATGACCCACCACCGCCGCCGTCTCCACCCCCCGTTCGTCCAGAAACTCAAAGACGAGTTCGGCCTGCCCGCCGGGAGAGTAATCGGCGTCTTCCGGGCGGTCCGTAAACCCGAACCCGCGCAGATCCAACGCCAGCACCCGGTGGTGTGCGGCCAACTCGGGCACCAGGGGATCCCAGGTGTTCATCGTGGCGTTGAACCCGTGCAGCAACACCACCGGCGGCCCGTCGGCAACACCGACGTCCATGTACCGGATGCGGGTGTCCTCCAACTGAAGATACTCATCGTCGGTCGGTTCGTCGGGCAGCGGACCGGTGTGAAAGCCGAGACACCCCAACTGCACAAAGGCAATAAGGATGGCGGCGACAATTCCCGCGCGCGCTGTGCTGGGAATGCCCATCACTGACTCAACCTCATCACTTCCGCCGCTTCATCGAAGCTGTGGTCCGGCTCATCCTCGTGGGACAACACTCGGGCCACCGTTCCGAAGCACTCCGTGACATAGCTGACCACCCGCGATTCGATGTCGCAGGACAGGTAGATGTTGTACCAGCACGGATCGAAGACGTCGGAGGTCGGATGCTCGCGCACGGTGTACACCCGCAGCACGTCGAATGTGCCATAGGGGGTGATCAACTCCCCGGCGGCGTCGACTTCCACTTCGTAGGACTCGTCGTGACCCGTGTATCCGGTCACCTCCGCGTAGTCTCCATCTGCAGAGACATCTCCACCCCAGCTTTTGGACTCTTCCAGGGGAAACGACAGCGCCTCGATGGGCGGGTCGTATTCGATGTGGGTGTGCGGGTCGTCGTCATCCGGCCCATGTGGGGTGGCGAGCCCGACGAGCAACAACGCATCATCGGTCACTTCGTACACACCCAACTCGTCGGCCTGCACCGATATATCAACTGCGTAGTCCGCATCGGGGAACTCGTCGCCGAACCAGTAATCTGCCGGGTCGCGAAGCTCCAACTCCTCGGTGAAGTCGTCATCGTCGAAGTCCTCGAAATCCCAGACGGTGGTGCCGTTGTCGTCTTGGCCGTCGATGTCGACCGCAACATCCACGGCGAATTCATAGGGGATCGAAAAACCCGTGTCGTACTGAAACTCGCTGCGTCGGATCTTGCCGTCGCCCACCGGCTGGCAGACATCGTCATTCCCGGCGTCCGCGTCTTCCTCCACATCACCACCGGTGTCGGCATCATCGCCGGCGTCCAACGCCGCGTC
Organism: Myxococcales bacterium; assembly: GCA_007120915.1. Taxonomy (GTDB): domain Bacteria; phylum Myxococcota_A; class Bradymonadia; order Bradymonadales; family Bradymonadaceae; genus SLJM01. The sequence continues at coordinate 1,329 of SKMT01000598.1, forward strand.
TGTTCCCGTGTCGGGATCACCGGCATCCGAACCATCCGCATCGGCGGCGGCATCGGCGCCGACATCCTCGTAGTCCGTCAAGACCCGCTGATCATCGCCGTCGGAGGCGCAGCCCGCCACAAGCGCAGCTACCACCAGCAGGGGGAACAAATATTGCCATCCATTCGTCATAGAGACGCTCGTTTTTGTGCATTGCAACATAACGGGCGGCAAAATAGCGACGGATTCGGTTGAGGTCAAGGTGGGTCGTGGGGGCGACGATGTGTAAGTAAGAGGAGATGTGGAGATAAAGGAGATAGGGGGATTTGTTACACATGTCGAATCGATAGGGGTTGGTTGCCGACCTACGGCGTCACACAGTCCGTTCGGCGACTGTTGCCATTTTGCGCCGCCGCAACTAATCTCCCGCGCTGCAACAATACTTCTGCGGGTAACAGCGATGAAAACGATCAAGAAATACAGCAATCGCCGTCTCTACGACACGGACCAGAGTGAGTATGTGACACTGGAGCAGCTCGCGGAGTTGATCCGTGACGGCGACGACGTGGAGGTCATCCACGCCGAAAGCGGCGAAGATCTCACCCAGGCCACCCTCGCCCAGATTGTGGTGGAGTCCAGGGGGGCTGCCAGGCTGTTGCCCGTCCCCCTTCTCACCCAGATGATACGTATGGAAGACGACGCCCTCGCCGAGTTCATGAGCCTGTATATGAGCTGGGCGATGGACGTGTATTTTCAGATGAAGAGAGGGTTTCGCGACATGAATCCCTACCAGTTTTTCGGTGGTGGGATGTCCTCCTTTAATCCCACCCGGGCGCTGGGTCGGTTGTTCGGTCAGTCGGCACCGTGGAACCGGGGTGGTGGTGGTGGGGAGGGGGCAGCGGAGCGTGGCGAGGAGAAGAGCGATGAAGACATCGCTTCGTTGCGCCGCGAGATCCGGAGGTTGAATGAGCGGATCGATGAGATGGGCGAGGAGGGGTAGGGGTTTGCGAGGGGCAAGCGTGTGACCAATGCGGCACGGAGCCAAACGTTTCCGAGTTCCGACTTCCGAGTTCCGATGGACCTTTACTTTGCCGTTGTCTCCCGGTTCTCGTGCAAACACAACTGATTGTTCGAAAATCACCAGACGAAGGCAAAGTTAGAACGAATCGGAATTCGGAACTCGGAAATCCGATAAGGCCCCGACTGTGCTGGGGTTCTGCTGAGTTTCTGGTGACGGAGGGGCACCCCACAAACCAGAAGAATATTGCACCGCAAAAAACCTCTTGACACCAAAACACCTCCGTTTACACTCCTCAACTGCCAACACGTTATATTGCACTGCAACAAAACGGAGACAACATGACCTTCCCCAGCTTCGAAACCAACACCGAACGGCTCGAATCCTTCGTTGACGAAGTGGAAAAATGGCAGCAACGCGGCGCCGAACAGGCCGAAAAGGCCGTCGACGAGACCGCGCGGCTGATGCGCTCGACCGTCGACTACTCCTTGCAGTTGCAGTCGGAGTTGAGCAAACAGGCCATCGAGAACACCCGCAAGACGCTGGAGATGTTCTCCAGCTTCGGTGATACCGGCCAGGAGTGATTGTCTGATGAAACCGACACCGAAAGACGTCATTCACACCGAGGGTACCGCCGAGTTGTACCGGTTTCGCCAGCCCAGCCCCGATGGGGGCGACGGCCCGGTGGTGCTTCTGGTGCCATCGCTGATCAATCGCTGGTACGTGCTCGATCTGCGGGAGGGCCACAGCGTGGTCGAAGCCTGCATCGACGCCGGATTCGACACCTATGCGCTCAACTGGGGCGAGCCCAACGACGAAGATCGCTATCTGAGCTGGGAGGACATCCTCAAACGGCTTGCCCGGGCGGTCCGGCGGGTCAAGCGGTTCAGCGGCCACGATGACATCGGGCTGCTGGGCTACTGCATGGGCGGCACGCTCACCAGCATCTACACCGCGCTGTATCCCGACTCTGTGGCCGCTTTGATTAATCTGGCCGGCCCCATCGACTTTGAGCATGCTGGGGTGTTGGGACGGATGACCGAACGCAAATGGTTCGACGCCGAAGCGATCAGCGGCGCCGGAAACATCGCCGCCGAACAGATGCAGAGTGGTTTTGTGGCGTTGAATCCGATGAGTCAGATCAGCAAGTGGCTCACCCTGGCCGACCGGATGCACGACCCGGATTTTGTGGAAGCCTTCAAGGCGCTCGACACCTGGGCGAACGACAACGTCGCCTTTCCGGCGGCGGCCTATCAGACCTATATCGAGGATCTGTACCAGGACAATCTGCTGGTCAAAGGCCAGCACTACGTCGGGGGTCGGCGCGTCGATCTGAGTGAG
>SKMT01000694.1 GCA_007120915.1 Myxococcales bacterium
GGACCAACCGGATCCGGTCGAGCCCGCCGACGACCCCGAAGAGCCGCAAGAAGACCCCGTCGATCAGGTGGCCCAGCAGGACGACCAGCCTGATGAACAGCAGGACGAAGACGAACTCGCAGCGGCCGATGATGAAGAAGATCAGGCCGACGAAGAGGAACCGGCCCAGGAAGATCCCGTGGAAGATGAGCCGGGCGACCTGCCTGAGCCCGCTGTCACCGACGAACCCGAGCCCGAGCCCGAGCCCGAGCCCGAACCTCAGCCGGAACCGGAGCCGGAGCCCGAACCTCAGCCGGAACCGGAGCCCGAACCTCAACCGGAGCCGGAGCCGGAGCCCGAACCTCAACCGGAGCCGGAGCCGGAGCCCGAACCTCAACCGGAGCCCGAGCCCCAGGAAGAACCGGAGCCGGAGCCCCAGGAAGACGAGGAAGACGAAGAAGAGGACGACGAGGAGCTGCAGCGTGAACTGGAGCGCATGCGCTGAATGCGCAGTTCAACTGTCGTCGGGAAGTCGCCGGTTTGCGCCCACGGATGTCGCTGAGCCGGCCGACCGTCCCACCCAGTCGACCAGAAGCCGCAGTTTCGAAAGCGACTGGGGCATCAAGGCGGTGTAGAACAGCCGATGGGCCAGCCAGGCCGCTTTTCCTTCCAGTTGCATCCCCCCCAACTGCAATATGGTGTCGCCCGGGCCAAGCATCACGAAGTCGCCCCGGTCGTCGTACTCAAACGGCTCTTGGGTACGCCCGGACATCGCCGCGATCAGGTTTCGTGCGGCTCGTATCCCCTGCTGTCGCGCGATCTGCGGGTTGGTGTTCGACGGTGCCGTCGATGGGCCACGAATGGCATCGCCTGCGGCATACACTCCAATATTTCCGACCACACCCAGTTGATCGTTCACCTCGACTCGGCCCGTCGAATCCACGGGCAGCCCTGACGTGGTGATCGGCGATGTTCCAACCCTTCCGGCGCAGTGAAATACCATCGTCGCATCGCGGCCGGCTTCACCCTCCGGGACCACCTGCGATACAGTTGCCGAATCAATCCGACAGTCGGTGTATACCCGTACTCCCAGTTGTTCGAGCAACGTCTCGACCTTGTCGGCCAACTGTGCAGAGTGATCCGGAAGAACCCGCGATTCGACTTCATACAACTCGACTTCGGTGCGGTTGAGCCCGGAGCCGTCGGCTGCACGGGAAGCGAGTCGAGCCGCCCATTCGACACCGGTGGTACTGGCGCCGACGACGGCAAACCGCGCGTCCCCGCTGCCATCTGCTTCCAATGCATCGAGCCGGTCGCGAATCTCAACGGCATCCTTCAGGCTGTGGGGGCCGATTAACTCTCCGGCGCCGGTGAACGTTGTCGCCGAAGGGGCCGTACCGGTGGCGATGACCAGATAATCAAACCCCAGACTCTCCTGAGTCGTCACCACTTCGCCGGCGTCGACATCGATTCGTTCCACCCGATCGACGATCACCCGGGTGTACGATTCGAACACATCGCTCAATCCAACCGTGATATGTCCGGGTAACAATTCCCCGGAGGCCACTGCTGTCAGAAGGGGGCTGAACACAAAGTCTGCCCGTTCGTTGATCACGGTCAGACGCACCCGGCGCCGCCCGGCGATTCGCTGTTCGATTCTGCGCGCGGCGTGATATCCGGCCAGCCCGCAACCTATGACGACGATCTCGCGCATCACAGCCTCATGGAGATGGTGTGGAACACTCGAATTCGTGTCGTAGTGAACCGCGAACGAACCTCGGTGACAAGCGCAGTTTCCTCCCCCGTCCACCAGGGTGATCACCCTGCGGATATCGTCATGGATATCTGCTTAAAGTTCTGGATAATCTGCCGCTAGAAATTGCTTGAAAGAAAGGCGCTAACGCCCTGAAATGGTTGGCGTCTCAAATCTGTTGAATACAATATGTTGGGGGCCGGCTTGGAAACGACCCCAAGATGATGGGGATAGTCGGTTGACATTCTTCGACGGCAGGTTGCACGATGGGTCGAGCCACACAGGCGAAACAGGTTCTCGAAACGATGGCCGGGCAGGCTTTCGATGCCCGGCGCTGTCCCCTGTGTGTTGCGGTAGTGTGCTCGCGATTTAGTGGTAACCAAGGATGAACTGGAGGCTCAGGGATGACGACATCAATCGAAACTTCTCTGTCGGACGAAATCACCGGTGAAAGTGTCACGACGCAACCACAGGTGCGCACCTTCGAACCGAGCGGAGAGGGATTGAAATTCGAACGGTATTTTACCACGGAAGGGGTTCATCCGTTCGACGAGGTAGAATGGGAAATGCGCACCGCCAGCATCGGCAGCGAAACCGGTGAGGTGGTCTTTGAACAGGAGGATGTGGAAGTACCGGCAGACTGGTCGCAGATGGCGACCAATGTGGTGGTTTCGAAGTATTTTGACGGCAAGCTGGGCAGCGACGAGCGTGAAACCAGCGTCAAGCAACTGATCGGTCGGGTCGCCGACACCATCACCGACTGGGGCATCGAACAGAACTACTTCGCCACCGAGGAAGATGCCGAGATCTTCCGTGAGGAGCTGACCTACCTGGTATTGCACCAGAAGATGGCGTTCAACAGCCCGGTGTGGTTTAACGTCGGGGTCGAAGATCAGCCCCAGGCGTCGGCCTGCTTCATCAACTCTGTGGATGACGACATGGAGTCGATTCTGGGGCTGGCCAAAACGGAAGGGATGCTCTTTAAGTGGGGAAGCGGCACCGGTTCGAATCTGTCGTCGATCCGGTCGAGCCACGAGAAACTGCAGGGCGGAGGCACAGCCAGCGGCCCGGTCAGCTTCATGAAGGGCTACGACGCATTTGCCGGGGTCATCAAGTCCGGAGGCAAGACGCGGCGGGCGGCGAAGATGGTAATTCTGGACGCCGACCACCCGGACGTCATGGAGTTCATTCGCTGTAAGGCCGACGAGGAAAAGAAAGCTCATGCGTTGATTGACGCCGGTTATGACGGCGGATTCAACGTGCCCGGAGGTGCCTACGAGTCGGTGTTCTTCCAGAACGCCAACCACTCGGTGCGCGTGAGCGACGAGTTTATGCAGGCTGTCGAAGACGATAGCGACTGGTCTACCACCGCCGTGACCGATGGACGTGTCATCGACACCATGCCCGCCCGCGAGATGATGGGCGAGATCTCGCGTGCTGCCTGGGAGTGTGGCGACCCCGGCATGCAATACGACAGCACCATCAACGAGTGGCACACCTGCTCGAACACCGATCGGATCACCGGATCGAATCCGTGCTCCGAATACATGTTTCTGGACGATTCGGCCTGCAACCTGGCGAGCCTGAATCTGCTGACTTACCGGGATGCCAACGGCGACTTCGACGCCGAAAGCATGAAGAAAGCGGTGCAGCTTACGATTACGGCCCAGGAGATTTTGGTCGACAACGCCGGCTATCCCACCCCCGAGATCGAGCGCAATTCCCACGCGTTCCGTCCGCTGGGGCTGGGCTACGCGAACCTGGGGGCGCTTCTGATGGCCCGCGGGCTTCCCTATGACTCCGACGAGGGCCGCGCCTATGCAGGGGCGATCACCGCGCTGTTGTGTGGCGAGGCGTACTGCCAGTCGGCGCGCGTCGCGAAGACGAAGGGGCCCTTCGACGGCTATCCGATCAACGAAGAGCCGATGCTCAAGGTGATCGAAAAGCACCGGGAGCACGTCGACTACATCGGCGACGACTGGAAAAAGATCGAAGAAATGGACGTGTTCAAGACCGCCAAGAACTCCTGGGATGAAGCCCTGGAGATCGGGCGTGAACATGGCTATCGCAACAGTCAGGCTACCGTGCTCGCACCGACGGGGACCATCGGGTTTTTGATGGACTGCGACACCACGGGCATCGAGCCGGACATTGCGCTGATCAAGTACAAAAAACTGGTCGGTGGCGGTCACTTCAAGATCGTCAACCGCACCGTGCCCGAGGCGCTGGACCGGCTGGGCTACGACGCCGATGAGCGCAAGGACATCATCGACTATCTGATGGAGCATGAGACCATCGAGGGGGCGCCGCATCTGAAAGATGAGCATCTGCCGGTGTTCGACTGCGCCTTTGAGCCGGCGAACGGTTCCCGGTCGATCGCGCCGATGGGCCATGTGCGGATGATGGCGGCGGCACAGCCGTTTTTGTCCGGTGCGATCTCGAAGACGGTGAATATGCCGGAAGATGCCAGCGAAGAGGATATCGCCGACATCTACATGAAAGCCTGGAAGCTGGGGCTGAAGGCGATCGCGATCTATCGCGACGGCTGCAAGCGCACCCAGCCGTTGTCGACTCAGCAGGACGACAGCGCCGCGAAGTCGACACAACAGCCGGAAGAGAAACCGGCGAACGAGGACGTGATCAACTGGGGCGACGCCGAACGGCGCAAGCGTCTTCCCGACGAACGCCCGTCGATCACCCACAAGTTCTCGATTGCCGGCCACGAGGGCTACATCACCGTTGGGATGTACGAGGATGGCCGACCCGGCGAAATTTTCATCGTCATGTCCAAGGAAGGGTCGGTGGTCAGCGGTCTGATGGACTCGTTTGCCACCTCCGTGTCGCTGGGACTGCAGTACGGAGTGCCGCTGAAGGTGATGGTCGACAAGTTCAGCCACACCCGGTTCGAGCCGAGTGGTATCACCAACAACCCGGATATCCGGTTTGCCAAGTCGGTGATCGACTACATCTTCCGGTGGCTCGCGGACAAATTCCTCGGTGAAGAAGACCGCAACAAGTACCTGTCGCCCAAAAAGCAAGAGCCCTGGCGCCCGGGCACCGGAGACTCCGCGAGTGCCGACACGGAAACCTCCGACGAGCAGGAGTCCGACTCGGAGGAGAGCCAGGAGACATCTTCGGCGAAGGAGACGTCCGGAAATGGGACCAACGGCGACGATGAGACGCTGTTTGACCAGGCCCGCGACGGGCAGGTCATCTTCGATGCCACTAACGGCAAAAGAGGAAGTGTCTTCACCCATCAGGCCGACGCACCGCCCTGTGCGGACTGCGGAAGTATCATGATCCGCAACGGTTCGTGCTACAAATGCGCGAACTGCGGATCGACGAGCGGTTGCAGTTGAGATTTTTATAACAACTGCATCACGGCTGCGGGCCGGCCCCCACGGATGGGAGCCGGCCCGTTGGTGTTCTTGTCGGGTGGCTCTTGGGAATCGGCGCCGGGGCCGATACTGTTTGCGCTGGTGTGTGCAGTGGAATTGCCGGCGGGAGTAATGAACACAACGGCTTCAGCAAGGTGGGTGACCCTGACAGCCTGTGTGGCATTGTCGCTGATATCCGGCTGCGGCGACTGTGGCTCCGATCTGGTCGATCGCGTCGAAACCTGGGTGCAAGACGATCCGAACCGTCCCGGCAAAGTCGGTACGCTGAGGGGGTTGGAGGTCTCGCAGACCGCCCGGGAGGTCGTAGACGACACACGACGAAGCGGCGAAGGTATCTGTGACATCGACTGGCAGCTCGACGAACCGTTTGCAGTTCAGTTTTCGCTGCTGGTTACGCTGGAAGCCCCTGAGATCAGACGCCGATGGAGCGAACAGGGATGGTGGCGCCGAGATGAGCAAGGGCGCTGGCTGCTTGAGGCGGACGTCGACTTTGTGGGGGATACGACAGCCGAAGGTCGGCGAAGCTGGCAGGTGTACTCAGACGATGATGAGCTCTGGGAGTGGATCGGGCCGGACCTGGCGGTACGCCACCAGGATGCACAGACGGTGCGTAATCACTGGAAAGAGGAGTTTTCTGCCCGGTTTCCCACGTTGATGACCCTGGTGTCCGAGCAGTGGAGACCGGAAGGTGGCAACCAGGAGAGCTGGAAACCGGGAGGAGAGCCGGTGCACTGCGGCCCGCAGTTGCCCCGGGAGCAACTCGATGCCTGGCGCCCGTTGATCGAAGCCCGGTCCGATCTGCAGGAGGCTCGTGTTGGACGTGGGGCCCCTGAGGGGGCAGAATTCGGTGATGATGGCGAATCCTGTCGCAGTTTCGAGGCGGTCTACCAGGTGCGCTCTCACCAGAAGCTGACCATCGACTACCGGGAGTGCAACCACGGTGAGGCCCCGACGAAGCTGGAGCGCCCTGACGTCGATCGGGTCGTCGACACCGAGCGAGATCGTCAGAGAGCGCAACTGGCCGGTGAGCTGCAACAATGGATCGACCAGGGGCTGGTCAAACCTGTGGAAGAAGACGAGCAATAACGGTCGTGAATCGAAGGGATTGTGGCATGGACGTACGATCGCAACTGGCAGATGCGAAGCGGGTGGTCGTCAAGATCGGAAGCGCTGTGTTCGTCAAAGACGGAAATCGCGTCGATCGACCCGCATTTGCCTCACTTGTCGAGGGGCTGGACGCTGTTCTTCGCGACGGACGGGCGGTGGTCGTGGTGTCGTCGGGGGCGGTGGCAATGGGCCGGCAGTGCGCCGGAGAGCAGGCCGACGACAGCCGTGACATCCCGCGGCTTCAGGCGTTGGCGGCGATGGGGCAGTCGCGGCTGATGGAGATGTGGGAGACCGAATTCTCACACTACGACCGCAAGGTTGCGCAGATTTTGTTCTCCCGCGGCGATCTCTCTGAACGCACCCGCTATCTGAACGCCCGGCGTACCATCGGGAAGCTCGAAAACCTGGGGGCGGTGCCGGTGATCAACGAAAACGACACCGTCGCCACCGAGGAACTTCGGTTCGGCGACAACGACGAGCTCGCGGCGATGACCGCCGGGCTTGTCGGCGCCGATGCGCTGGTGTTGCTGTCGGACGTGGAGGGATTCAAAGAGGTGACCATCGACGCGGCGGGCAACCGGGAGTATGGCCGCACGTTTGATGTCATTGCCGTCGATGACCCCAGGGTCGACGAGTTTGCCGGTCCCTCGGAGGATAACCTGGGCACAGGGGGCATGGTCTCGAAGGTGCGCGCCGCCCGCATCGCCGCCAGGTCCGGGGTGATCACTGCCATCGCACCGGGCAAACAGCCTCGGGTGTTGCAGCGGCTGGTCGTCGGAGAGTCGGTGGGCACCGTGTTTGACCCGGCCGACGCCGAACAGGTGGCGGGCCGGAAGGTATGGCTTGGAAGCGGGGCGATCGCTCAGGGGGAGATTCGCTGTGACCGGGGAGCCCGAGAAGCGATCCAGAAGCGCGGAGCCAGCCTGCTGCCGTCAGGGATTCTGGAGGTCAACGGTCAGTTCGAGGAGGGAGAAGTGGTGGAGCTGGTCGACCAACAGGGAGAGCTGTTCGGACGGGGACTGAGCGTGTATCGCGCAGACGATCTGCGCCAGATCGCCGGGTGCCAGTCTGATGCGATCGAAGCGAAGCTCGGCTTCAAGCTGTTAGACGAAGCGGTGCACCGCGACGATCTGGTGGTGTTGTAGCCGGTGGGGGCCCGCCGGATCAGACGAAGGGCAGATAACGCTCCACCACATCGGGGCCGACGTACAGCATCACGGCCGTCGAGATCAAAATCACCAGCACCAGGAAGGGGTTGAGGAAGTTGTCGACTTGAACCCGGTCTCGTTGCACCGTGTCCCCGTTGACGCGGATCTTGCAGCGGGGCCGATATCCCAGAAGGGACATCAACTCGGCGGTGACGCGGTGTTCGGTGCCATCGCCGTCTTCGATGGTCGCTTCTAACTTCGGGTTGAGCTGGGGCCCGCCGACGGTATCGACACATTCTTCGTCGATATGCAGTTGATATTCCGGGGCCAGAAACAGCCACCGTCCCGTCCAGTTGCCAGTCACTTCCAGGGTATGATCGTTAAATTCGACCTGCATGGGGGCCTCATCGAAGCACGGAGACGACGCGGAGCCGGGGCACAACCAGCTCCAGTATAGCGGGTTGTCTCCGGCAGGTCAGGACGCTTCATCCAGGGGGGGGGTCTCCTGGGCGATCTGAGACTCGTTCACCAGAATATACTTTTTGTGTACCCGCTGGGCGTAGGCGCAGTTTTCGGCCAGCGACTGCTCGGTGTACGGCTCTTCACGACAGTCCAGTACATCGGTCCAGCCCGCAATATTGGAAGGGAAAAAGACATCGAGACCGGACTTTTCGGCTTCTCCGGCTTCCTGGCCCGTTTCGGCGTGGTACAGATACAGCTTCTGGTCGGACATGGTAGTGCAACTCCGTGCTAGCAAAACGATGCAGTGATGACGCCGACGCAGATCTCAGTCAGAGTACATCTGCTCGCGCCGCTCCTGTTCCTCTTTACAGGAGATGCACATGGTGGTCACGGGCCGGGCGCGCAATCGCTTCAGGGCGATGTCATCGCCGCAGACGACACATTCACCGAATTCCTCGTTGTCGATGCGCTCCAGCGCCAGATCGATCTTGTCCATCAGTGACCGCTCTCGGCCACGAAGTCGCAGGCTCAGATTCTGATCGGCCAGCGCACTGGCCAGATCGACATCGTCGGCCATGTCGTCTTTGGACAACTCGATTTCGTTTTCGATCGTGTGCGCTGCCTTCTCTAGCAGCCGCCGCTTCTCTTCGGTCAGCAGCGTTCGAAACTCTTCGAGATGTTCAGGCTTCATAGTCAGATCCCTTTTAATAGGGACGCCGTGGTCGAACATCGAACCAAACCGCGACGTCCATGGTTGGAAATGTCGAGCTACCAGCGGGGGGAGACCGAAAGTTAGCCACCGACCGGGGACAATTCCAACCCGCGGCATCCTGTTGTCGGCCCCTCGACACCGTCGTTCCCGAGCCGTTACGCCGGGAGTCTATGCATTTCGTCCCACAGTTCAAGCTCGGCGGGCCCGACTGCAAATCAGAGCGCTCTAACCTCGGGGCTACCACAACTATTCCTGATCGAGTGGAGAAACGGCCGAAGCGATCGCCTCGATCGGAGGCGACGATCGTCACCGATGATGAGGTATACCGTTGCCGTGAGGGTACGGCCAACACGGCGCTGGAGGGCCCGACGGGCCGCCGAGCCAACCGATGGGGCTACGAGTGTGCGCGCCCGGACACCTGCCACTGCGACGGGGCCAGGTCGGGAAGGCAGGATTTTTTGGGAAAAAACTTTCGCCTCACCGCCTGCAGGATACAATGGGCAGCAGATGAACGGAATAGACCGTACCCGACGTGCAAAGCTGGATGCTGGACGTACAGACGAGTCGATGGCACATTGCTCACAAATCTTGACACTCTGTAAACCCCCGTGCCAAGATGTGGGCAGTACACTTCGAGTACAGCTTTAAGTTGTTAAGGAGCAGTTAGATGGTGATTTCGAGAAGCCAGAACTGTGTGGGCCTGGATATTGGGTCTAGCGGGGTGAAGTTGACGGTTCTCAAAGGATCGAAACGAGGACTGGAGCTGAAGGCTTTTGATCACGAAACTCTGCCTCCGGAGACCATCGTTGACGGTGCGGTGATGAACGCCACCGTCGTCGAAGACGCCATCCACAAGCTGACTTCCCGCAACAAGATCAAGACCAAAGAGACGGCAATGAGCGTCTCGGGCAACACGGTGATCGTCAAGAAGATCCGGCTGCCCCTGATGACCCAGGAAGAGCTCGAAGAATCGATTCAGTGGGAAGCCGAACAGCACATCCCCTTTGATATTCAGGATGTGTTCATCGGCTTTGAGGTCGTTGCTCCCAAGACCGAACAGGGCCAGATGGACGTGGCGCTGGTGGCGGCGAAAAAGGAGATGATCAACGACTACCAGGCGGTATGTATGAACGCCGGGCTGGAGCCGCTGGTGGTGGATGTGGATGCCTTCGCGCTGCAGAATATGTACGAGGTCAACTACGGGTATCACCGCGGTGAGACGGTGGTATTGATCGACGTGGGCAACTCGGTGGTCACCATGAACGTGGTCAGCGACGGGGTGACCATGTTTACCCGTGATCTGTCGCTGGGCGGCAGCGATATCACCGAAGAGATCCAGCGCCAGCTCAATATCACCTATCGTGAAGCGGAGCTGTACAAGATGGGCGGCGGCCCCGGGATGGCCTCCGATGAGGTGTTGCCTCAGGAGGTCGAAAGCATCATCCAGGACAAGGCCGAGGATATGGCCCACGAAATCCAGCGGTCCCTGGATTTTTATGCGGCCACCGCGGCCGAAGAAGAGATCGACAAGATTGCACTATCGGGAGGCACGGCGGCGATTCCCTCGCTGGTACGCACCATCGAGCGGATCAGCGGTGTACAAACGGAGGTAGCCAACCCCTTCCGGAAAATCGACTACGATGAACGCGAGTTCCCCCCGGATCGCATCCAGGAATGGGCGCCGATTGCGGGAATTAGTGTGGGGCTGGCCCTGCGGAGGACGGACGAGACATGATTCGCGTCAACCTGCTACCGGTACGAAAATCAAGACGGCGCTCCCAGGGGCGGACCCAACTGTTTTTGTTTGCGGGAGTGATCATCATCCAGGTGGCCATGCTGGCTGTGGTCTTTGTGTGGATGAACGATCAGCTCGCCGACGCTCAGGCCGATGTGGATCGGCTCGAGGATATTGTCGCTGAACTGGAAGACGACCAGCGAGCACTCGAGGCCCTGGAGGCCCAGAGCCAGGAGCTGCAGATGCAGCTTGAAGCCATCCAGCAACTCGACGACCAGCGAATCGGTCCGGTGCAGATGCTCGATGAACTCCAGGCGATGCTCAGTCCCATCGAGGATGATGTTCACCTGGGCACGATGCATGAGGACTGGAACCTGGACTGGGAGCCGCGCCGGGTGTGGATCGAGAGCTTCGTGGAGACCGATGATGGTGGATTCTCCATCGACGGGCGCGCCGCCGACGGCGACGACGTCGCCGAGTTTCTCGCTCGTATCAACACATCCGATTACTTCGATCAGGTCGAACTCGATTATGTGCGCCGCGAAGGTGGCGACGCCGATCTGGTCTCCTTCGAGTTGCACGGTCAACTGGATTATACCGGCTTCGATGATGACGACGATGCCGAAGAAGAAAGCTGACGGGATGACCCCGCGAGGACGAAACCGATGAATGAATTAATTGACCGTTTTAATGCGGTCCCGCTTACCAACAAGATCATCGTATTGTTTCTGGTGATGATCCTGCTTGCGGCCGGCTACGTCATCGGGTTGCACCTGCCGATGAACGAGGAGATCGCTGATCTGCAGACCCAGGCGGTGGAGCTGGCCCAGGAGCAGCGCGACCTGCAGGATGTGCACGAACAGCAGGCCCAGGTCGAGCGCAAAATCGAAGAGCTGAAAGATGAGCTGTTGCGCGCCGAAGACAAGCTGCCGGACACCGCCGAGATTCCCGGGCTTCTCGAACGAATCTACCGCGATGCCGAGATGCAGGGATTGACCATCGAGACCTTCCAGCGCCACGAAGAACGCGACGCCGAGGGAGCCGATTACGTCGAAATCCCGGTGGAGATGGAGCTGGTCGGCAGCTTCGATGAAATTGCGAATTTCTTCGCCGAAGTCGGCCAACGAGGCCGCATTATCAACATTGAAGATATCGAGCTGAATCGTCAGAGTTCCGACCTCAGCCCCGATGGCACATTGAATGTTTCCGCCTGGGCAACCACCTACCGGTGGAGCCCCGAGGAAGAAAGTTGATCGAAGAGCACTGTGGCGCAGATGACGAATCGAACCGATGGATGCACCAGCAGGTGAGAAGCTGATGACACGGATCCGAGATGACAGATCGAGCACGAACCGCCGGTTCCAGGGCGGTAGGCGCCACAGAAGCGTGGTGGCCGTCGTGGTGCTGATAGTTGCTGCCATCGTGCTATGGGGCTGCCCCGAAGAGATCGATGAAGAAGATCTGGAGGCGGAGCGCCCCGACGAAGAGGAAGAAGTTCAGGTCGACGTCGATATCGTGGATGGTTTTGACGACGATGAGGGTTACTCACGTCCCGATTACACCGGACAGCGAAGCCCCTTTCGCCCCGATGTCGAAGTGCTGGGACTGGACGAAGACGACGATGATGTCGATGAGGCACGGCCGATGGAGCCGCTGGAACAGCACTCCCTCGATGAACTGGACCTGGTGACCATCATCAGCCAGACCGCCGTGCCCCGCGCGATGTTCGTCGACCCCGAAGGGATGGGCCATTTTGCGATGGAAGGCGATCGTATCGGCGATGCCGGTGGGATCGTCCGCGACATCCGGCCCGACGAAGTTGAAGTGCGGGAAGGAGACAACGGAGCGTCCGTGACGGTTCAGTTGCGCGAGCGCGACATCGAAACTCCCACCGACGACGAGTTGACCGAAGAGGAGCGCCGGATGCTCGAAGAGCTTCTGGGTACCGAAGAAGGTCGTGAAGCGCTGGGCGAGGAATTCGCCGATACCGATGATGATGAACGGTTTCCGGGGCTGACACCACCGGAGTAGAGAAGTTGTGATGCAGAGGGTCCCGTGTGGGACCGTTTCGGCATGACGTGCCCTCAGGGTGCAGCCGAAAGAACCCAAGGCACGAACACCGATGTTGGACCGCCAAGAGCTGCGAGGAGCAGGAGTTTGATTATGAAATGGAAAGTGCCCGTATTGATGCTGTGCGCTTCGCTGTTGTGGAGTGCCCCAGCTCTGGCGGAGGCGCCGGAGTCGAGCAACCAGTCTGACCGCAACTCCGTGGAGGGGCTGGTCGTCGAAGAGGAGGATGATGGAACCTACATCCACATCCAGGGCACCGAGGAGGCGACATTCTCGGTGTTCAAGCTCGACGAGCCGCCTCGGCTGTTCGTAGACCTCTCCAACAGCGAGCTGGCCGACGACCAGCTCAACGAGGAGGTCTACAACGGGGTGATCTCCGAGGTCGGTCTGGTCGAATTCGAGGACGGCTTCCAGGATGTCGCCCGTCTGGTCGTCGGATTTGAAACACCGGCTCACTACGACGTGAGCACCGACGGCGACGACGTGGTGGTGTTCATCGATGGTGAGCAGCGACGCGACGATCAGGATGCCGTCGCCCAGCAGCAGCTCGATGACCGTCAGGCCGAATACGACGACACCATCGCCGAACTCAAACAACAACAGCAGCAACTGAAGGCCGATCAAAGCCAGGAACTTCAGCAACTGAAAGCCGAGCGCGATAAGCTGA
>SKMT01000494.1 GCA_007120915.1 Myxococcales bacterium
CCGAGTCCGGCGGCGAAGTTGATGTCGAAATGAATCAACTTCTGCTGCAGTGCGGCCAGCTTGCCGTAAAAGGGACTCCACAGCGCTACTGCGTTGGCCCGCCACATGAACCGATCTGCGGTGTCGGTGGCGGCGTCGAAGGCATCTTCTTGTTCTTCGCGAAGAAACTCCATCAACTCATCGTCCTGGGTGAGAAACCCGGGGTTTTCATAGTCGGTGGTCCCCATAAACGCCCCGCTCAACTCCACACCCAGGTCGTTGCGGAAGTAGTACCCGGCGTTGGCGCCGACGGGATAGTAGTGGAAGAAGGGCTCGCTGGTGATCATCCCGGCGAACAGACCGGCGGTGACCCGCTGCTCGCGCTCGAAAAGCCGGTTTTGAATCACCGGCATCTCCCGTTCGGTCTCCCAGTACTCTTCGAGTTCCTCATCGAGGCTCGATGATTCGGCGACGGCCGTCGATGTCACTGCCATCGTCGCCACGGCGAAGATCACCGCGGCCAGAATCAATTTTGTCGTCGTGCTGTTCATGAACAATCCTGTGTGACCGTATTTCGTACCGATGCAAACTTCACTGCCAGCGGGCATCGCCTAGAAGAACCAGCTAAACCCGAGCGAAATCTCCGACGGGTTGGCCACCCCGCCCGGGGGGTCGACCTTCTGGAAGATGAACTGGCGGTAGTCGACGCGAAGCCCGGCGTGCTGGCCGGCGTACACCGCCAGCCCGGCGCCGAAGACTCCCTCCGGCTTGGCGGTGGTGCCGATGGTCTCGTCTTCCGGCCCGAAGTCACTGGGCGTCTGGGAGACGACCACCCCGGCACCGCCGAAGGCGTACATATCGAAGTAGAACAGGCTGTCGTAGGCCGAAAACTTTCCGTACACCGGGCTCCATTTGACCCCGGTGGTAATGTGGGAGACCTGGATGTCGCCGACCAGCGGTTCTTCCTGGGCGCTGATGCCTTCTTCGTCGGCGACAATCTCGTTGACCCGGGTGCGGCGCTGGAAATTGTAGGAACCGGACAGCTCCAGCCCGATGTTCTCGAGCACGTAGTAATTCAGCCGCATCCCCACCGGGAAGTACTGCTCGAAGATGTTGTTCGGAATCAGCCCTCCGTACAACGTGGCCGCGAAGCGTCCCTCTTTGAGAAACGCCCGCTGCTGCATGGTGTAGACCTCGCGCATCTGAGCCCAGTACATCGGGTCGTCATCGTCGAGATCGGGCAGCGAACCCTCTTCTTCCAGCTCTTCTTCATCGGGCTCCGCCGCATCGCCCTGGGCAACTGCCGGGGATGCAGCCATGAACACGAACAGGGCGATCAGAACCGCGAAGGGTCCGAACTTCGATGTCGTGGCGTTCACCGTCTGTGTCTCCATATCTTTCTTGAATTCAGGCTCAAACGGGCCCAACTGCTAAGCGCGGCCCGTCGGTCGTCGTTCACTCTCCGGCTCAGGGGGTAAAGAACACCCGGCGCCGGTCGCGGTCTTCGCGCTCTCGTTCAAAACGGTAGTTCTCGCTGCGTCCGATGGTCACCTCCAGGTCCGACTGCAACAGCGCCGGTTCACCTTCGACGTAGTCGTTGATCACCACATCCATCTCCCAGTTTGCCTCCGGGCCCCATACCTGGGCGCGGAAGTACTCTTCGAGAAGTTGCTGGGAGACTTCCGGTACGTAGTAGTAGGCGCCGCCGGTCTCGCAGGCGATCCGATCGTAATCAGCGATCGGGCCGAGCCGGCCGTTGTCGTCGTAGTCGGGCAGACAGAACGACTCACCCCGTTCGTCTTCGCGGGGATACTCGACGTCGTCTTCGGTCGTCGCTTCCGGGTTGTCGGTATACCAGGTCGGCTGGCGGCAGGTCTCGAAGTTGTGGCAGTCATCGTCGCTGGAGCAGGGGTCCTGATCGGCCTCCGCACCGGTGTAATAGGCCCAGTCGTCGGGGATGGCACTAACGGAGCGGGCAGCGTCGACCTGAACGATGCTCATCGAGATGTCGACGCCGGTCTGGGCGGACAACTCGTTGATCTCGTCGATGACGTCGTCGGCGGTGTTCTCTCGCACCTCGTCGTGCCCCGGCACCACCACGACCACCCGGGCGGTATCCAACTCGTCCGCCAGCGCCGGGTCGTTGAACGCATCGTCGAGCACATCGAGAAGCGACGCATACACATTGGCGCGTCGGTCATCGGGGTCACGGTCGATTTCACTGACCGCCAGGCGGGCGTCGTCTCCGTCGTCGGTCCACACTTCTTCGTCGGCGTGAACATCGGCGACCTTGGAGGTCGTCTCACCGGGGGTGTTCTGTGCGAAGGTCCACAGCCCGAAGTAGGCATCTCGACCATCTTCTTCGACGTACCCCTGCAGCGCGTCCCAGTAGTTCGCCAGCGTCGACGTGGCATGACCGCGGCGGTTGTCGCGATCCACGCCCAGCGCGGACACCGGGATCGACTCCAAACGCTCCGAGGGATCGACAGGGTCGTCAGCCTCCGGGTCGAACGGATAGTAGCCACCCAACTCGGTGGAGTACCATCCGCGCCAGGCGCCTACGTCGGCCATCGCCACCACCAACGCCTGGGTCTCCGGTTCGTTGTCCTCAGAATATTCCAGCCGTTGCACGGCCACCCCGGTGCCGGTGCGGCAACGGTCCGTCTGGCTGTCGCACTCAAAGCCCGACGGGCAGTCGCCGTCGCCGCCGCACTCCACATCGGGAAGCGAGAAGACCGCTTCGTCACTGAATTCGACATCGTCGCGGTGCGGCTCGACGACGGCCGTTTCCACATCTTCGCCGAGTTTGACCGGCTTGCCGTCGTTGTCGATGAACACCATCGTCTTGGTGGCCTCTCCGCCCACGATGCCGCCGCAGGTGTCGCCGGTGGGGGCCATCGCGCCCGGAGCAATCCGGGTGAAGTTGCGATCGCTAAAGGGGATCCAGGCCACCGTATCGCAGGCAAACAACCAGGGCAGCACCGTCAGTACCGCCACTGCTGTGGCCACCAACTTGATCCGGCCTACATTTGCAGTCCGGCTTCGGCTTGTCTTCGAGCTCTGTGTCATTCGTCGTTTCCTCAAAACCGCAGATTGAATTTCCGAAGTCCCGTGCCATACCCGAGAATATCCACTCCGCCGTCGACTTGACGTCGGCTGGGTTGCGCGCAGCTTTTTCGGCGGCTTTTTCTACCCGACTGGCCCGGTCGTTGCAAGCACTCGACCGGACAGCGATGGAACCTGTCATGCTGTCGTACGCCTGCGGAGCCATCCCCGGCTCAGCTCGCAGAATTCGCTATCTTAGCGACTCTCCCCCATAAATCGAAGACAATTTCGGCAGGAATGTTGCAACGGATCGTTTTGGCGCACCGATCCTGTCGTGGAAGGTCACGGGCCACCGAACAGAACACGGCGCCGGTCGCGGTCCTCTCGCTCTCGTTCAAAGCGGTAGCTCCTGCTGCGCCCGATGGTCACCTCCAGGTTCGCTTCCAGCAGCGCCGGCTGTCCTGCGATGAGGTTGTCGATCACCACCTCCATCTGCCAGGAAGCCTCGGAGGCCCATACCTGGGCCTGCAAATACTCTTCGAGAAGCTGCTGGGAGATTTCGGGCATGTAGTAGTAAGCGCCGCCGGTCTCACAGGCGATTCGATCGTAATCGGCAATCGGGCC
>SKMT01000505.1 GCA_007120915.1 Myxococcales bacterium
CTCCCACCTATAAGGGTGTGATGTCGAGACTTGCCGATGTGCTGCCCCATGCGGAAGTGATGCAGTTCCAGGGCGCCGATCATATCCCTCACAGGACACACCCCGACGCGTATGTCGAAGCGACGCGATCGTTCATCATGCGGTGTCGCAACGAGGGATGAGCAGGCTCGTAGCCGCCAACGAAGAGCGTAACCGATGGGAGCGAGGAAGCGACGATGCCCCGGCTCGAAGAGACAATCGTAGTCAACCGTAGCCGACACGACTGCTTTCGGTATCTCGCTGATTTTTCGACGATCGAGCAGTGGGACCCGGGGGTGTATCGCGCGGAAAAGAAGACGGCCGGGCTCCCCGAGGTCGGTACCCTGTTCGATGTGACGCTGTCGTCGGCGGGTCGCCGAATCCCGATGCACTATGAGCTGACGCAACTGGTGGACGACCAGCGTCTGGAGCTTGTGGGCTCGGCAGACGGGCTTTCGGCGCAGGACGTCATCAGCTTTGAGACCGTCGACGAGACGACCACCAGAATTCACTATGTCGCCGAGCTGGAGTTTTCGGGGGTGATGGGAGCTGTTGCCCCGGCACTGAAGCCCTGGCTCAACCGGGTCGGGCAGAAGGCCGTGGAGGGCATGGCCCGGGCTCTTGAGCCTCCGGACGCTCTTGCGCAGCGCACCGTCGTCGATCGCGTCAAAGAACGGACAGTGCTGCCGGCGGCCTGGGATTTTACACAGCGCGGCTACCTGAAGATGGAGCACAAGGGGTTGAGCGAATTCGTCGACGGGCAGACCGCAGTGGTCACCGGGCCCACCAGCGGTCTGGGGTTGGCCGCTGCCTGTGAGCTGGCGCGGCTGGGCGCCGATCTGATCCTGGTGGGCCGCACCCCGGAGAAGTTGAACCGGGCTGTCGAAGAGATTACCGCTTTCAGCGGCCGCAGTGACGACGACATCGAGGTGGTAAGAGCGAATCTGTTGCAACTCCAACAGGTGCGTCGCGCCGCCCACCAGATCAGCGCAGCCACCGACCAAATTGAGATTCTGGTCAATAACGCCGGGGCGCTTTTCGATGAGCGAGCCGAGACCGTCGACGGCCACGAGCGGGCGGTGGCGATCAATCTGCTGTGTCCCTGGGTGCTCACGCAATCGCTGATCGACGAACTCGACGCCGGCGACGGGCGTGTGATCAACGTCGCCAGCGGCGGGATGTACACTCAGCCGCTTCGGCTCGATGACATGCAGTACCAGAACGAACCCTACGACGGACCGAAAGCCTACGCCCGGGCAAAGCGGGGGTTGGTGGCGCTGACGGACCACTGGGCAGATGCCTTCGAACATCGCTCGATCACCTTTAACAGCATGCATCCGGGGTGGGCCGACACCCCGGGGGTGCGCCAGTCGCTGCCGACATTTTACAACCTGCTCGGCCGTCGGCTGCGCGATGCTCGCATGGGGGCGGACACCGTGGTGTGGCTGGCCACCGCCGGGGCCGTCGAAGGCGTCTCCGGGCAGTTCTTCTTCGATCGCAAGCCCCGCCCCAAAGCGATCTTCGACGGCACGCAGGTCACCGACGATCAGCGCCACCGGCTCGTGCAGTGGCTCCGCCAGCAGGGCTGAGTGATGACAGTGTCAGCGGTGGTGATAGGTAGGGATGACCGAGGGTTGTCAGGGGAGATGATATCCGGGCACAATCGGTGAATGGTTATCCAGCGAAATCACATCATTGAGCCGGTGCCGATACGGTGACTCCAGAAGAGAAAAGTACGTTGGTCGAACGGGCTTCGAAGCTCCGCGAGAGATTTGAGCACAATCTTCTGGAGATCGATCGCTCCGAACTAAAACGACAGCTGCGAAAACTGGAGGGTGATGGCGTAGCGGACGACATGCTTGATTATCGCGTCGCGAAGCTGATCGAAATTGAGATCCTCCGGCAGTTGCGCGCGTTTCAAGACGAATTGCTCAAATTTCTGGCCACCGAAGAATTCGACAGCTCCTTTGTGACCATCGTGACGACCAACATCGATTTGCAGTCGTTGAGTGAACGACTCTCCAGTTTCTACGACGAGTTCCACCGGCTCGCAGCCAAAACCTCGGAACATCGCACGTCGTTCACCGGCACGGTTCCCGAGGGCCATTTCGACGACCGAATCGAGTTTTATTTCGAAATGACGGCGTTGGACCGAGAACTCCATCGCACCTCGGAGTATCTGTCGGAAATCTCCTCGAAGCTTCGCGCCTACCGAACCCAGATATGGCAGTTCCGAGGCATTGTGATCTCCATCGGTATTCTCATCGCGGGTGCGGTCACACTTATTGTGTCGGCGCTGTCGTAGAGGCTTCAATGGCAGGTTAGCGTCCAACAGGTTGGCAAATCGGACACAAGACCTCGGACACAAGACCTACAACTCAACTCGGCGATGCTCTCGAAGTACGGGGGGGATGACCAAATGGACGAATGGACGAAGGTAAGTGCCTAAGCGGTCACAGGTGAAAGGTACAAACAGAGACCGGTGTGCTTACTTGATTGGTCTGGGCTGTCGCCCTGGTTACCTGTGTTCTTTTTCTGGAGATGATCATGCGAAGAATGGTGAGTGTGGTATGCGCAATTCTGGTAGTTGGTTGTGCGAGCACAGTGGCGGCCGGGGAAGAGTCGTCGGGCATCGATGTGTCGGGTACCGCCGAAATCGGTGCTCTCCGAGCCCTGGTGCACAACATCCAGATTGGGGAGGATGGCTACCAGTTTGATTACGTACAGGAGGGAGGCCAGGAGTTGTTGTTGCCCTACTACCGGTTCGAGGCCGACGCCGTGATCGGCGATCGGCATGAGATTGCGCTGCTGTATCAGCCGCTGACGCTTCAGACACAAACACGTGTGGACAACGACGGTGGGATCTTGATTGACGACGTCAACTTCGCCGATGACACCCCCCTGGACTTGCAATACGGCTTTGACTTTTATCGCGGGACCTACCGGTATCGGGTCCTCGATGATGAGACGCGCTTCTCGATTGGTGGGGGCCTTCAGATTCGCAACGCATCGATTGTCTTCGACGGCTATCGCGAAGATGAAGAGGGTCGCCTCGTCGACGCCCGCACGATCAGCCAAGATCTGGGTCCGGTGCCGGTGATCTCGACGGCCTTTCGGCGCGATCTGGCAGGAGGACAGTTTGTGGAGGCGACGCTGGACGGGTTCTACGCTCCCGTTCGGTACCTGAACCTGCGCGACGTCGACGTGATCGGTTGGCTGTATGACGCGTCCATCCGCGTGGGAACTCCGTTGTACGAGGATACTGAAGCATACCTGAGTCTGCGATTCCTCGGCGGCGGCTCCGATGGCACGGCCGCCGAACGAACACGGTGGACCCAGAGCCGCGACGAACCGCGCTACACCCGGAACAATCTGAACCTGGCGGTGCTGAGTATCGGCGCCCGGCTGTGATCGTCGGTTTCAAAGGTCACTGCTTTTGTGCAGTACTGCCATGGCGGAGAGTAGGTAGTTCCCATCCGGGGCTTCCGGATGGGAACCAGGTACAACAGGCAGTTGAAATGAAGACGGAGTCATCCATGTCAGCGACGTCGAGACCGTCAGGGTGAAGAACAGACAGCGAAAGACGGTGGTCGTCGCCGGAGCGTCGGGCTTCGTGGGGCGAGCGC
>SKMT01000103.1 GCA_007120915.1 Myxococcales bacterium
TCGTCAGCGACGGCAGCGTTCCGTCTGAGGTGTAAATGACCGCATCCACCTCGCTTCGGCTGCCCCGTTGTGGCAACTCTCCGCGCTCGTCGGAGGGAAGATATGCCGGCTCCAGTTCCCCGGAATCCTCCCAGGGCTCCATGTCGAGATCGATCAACTCGTGGTTGTCGATCCCCTCCTGGAGCATGGTCTCGATTTCGCTGTCCGAAAACGGCACGTCCTCATCGACGCGGTGATGGTCCGAAGGCTGGTTGCTGGTGCGCCCCGGGCCCCACTGGACATTGTCGTCGCTGTTGACCTCCCGGTTGATCGCGCGGACCAACTCGATGCTCTCGGCCATCATGGTGTCGCGCATCCGCCAGGCGAACGAGACCATATCGTCGAACGCCTCCTGACGCTCTGGCCCCTCGATCTCGTCGAACCGCCGGTACAGCTCCACATAGTGGGTGTACAAGATCAGGTCGTCGATGCGCGCGACCACCGCATCGTCGCCCTCGGCAAGGTCCCGGGCATCATCGAGCAGCCGGTACATCCGACCGACCATGTCGTCGTTCATTGGCCGCGGCACCTCAGGGTTGTACGGATCGGCACTACTGCCGTCGATCAGTTCGTAAAATTCGGCCATCGGCTCTTCGGCAGGACCGAAGGCTTTCTGGACGAAATCCTCGATGATCTCATCGACCCGATCCGCCTCGCTGACATCCCACATAAGCCGCGTCGCCAGATAATAGCCCAGCCCGTAGCCTCCCCAGGTGTCGTTGGACTCCGCGTTCATGAAGCGCGCCCCGCGGTCGTGCCAGTGGGGAATGGTCTCTGCGAGCAACTCCGTGTTCCCCGCCCGCGCTCCGTGACCCGGCAGTGAATTGTGCCAGATCCACAGCCCGTAGTACTCGCGGATCCCCAGCATGTTCGCCTTCTGACTCCACCCGTCGATCATCTCCTCGAAGGTATACCCTCCGCGGATGTAGTCGGTGGCCAGGCTCACAATTACGTTGTCGTGAACGTCGATCTCCGGAGGCGGAGAGTGGTGACTGTAGCCGTAGATGCCGACGTATTTGTCCTCGCCGTACTCTTCGACGACCTCTTCGGCGACCAGGTTCGCCAGATAGACCGCCTGCTCGCTTGGTCCACCAATCGCGAGCGACTCGTCGCTTTCGGACCAGAAGTTGCCGTCGCGCGGGTCCATCGCCACTGAATCACGCGACGGATCGGCGGCGAACCGTCCCAGCGCGTGGTCGATGAACATCTGCTGCACATCTTCGTTCGCCACGTTCGGCTGAGCATCACTGGTGCGCTGTCCATCCACCAGCCCCCAGTACTCCGGGTTGGAGTCAAAGGCACTCTGATTGGAGCTGATCACACTGTCGTAGGCATGGCCCGTGGCCAGATCGAAGGTGGGCGTAGCCCGGTTGCGAAGCCTCCAGTTCTCCCAGCCCGGATGCGCCCAGTCGCGCAGGTCCATCCGCATCGCTCCTCTCGGACCTTTCCGGTTGTAGTAGTCCGGGCGCTCATACACGTCCACGGCGACGGTGACCTCCTCTTTCTCCGGAATCACCTCCCAGGTGTCCGTCGGAAAGAACTGGCGGTGACCGATGCGATACAACAGATCCCAAACTCCGAATCGCACCGCCAGCGGCGTCGATCCCAGCACATACAGCCCCCGGTCCTCTTTTGTGCGAAGGATGTAGTCTTCACGGTCGAAGCTGCCGTCGCCAAATGCGACGTCGTCCATCGGCAGTTCCTCAAAGTCCTCGGGAACTCCCACCACCAGACCCTCGGAGCCGTCTCCGGTCTCAATGGCGAACTCTGCCCCGCTGATCTGCTCCAGGTACTCCGCCAACTCCTCGGCGGCCATCGACTGGGAGGGATCGGCATCTTCGCCGATGACAATCGTCAGCTCCGCTTCTCCGTCCACCGCCAGATCGACCTTATCGGCCTCCGGCTGCTGCGGTTCGCGCGGCTGGTTGTTCTGGTTGTCCGGATCGGGAAGTTGATTCTGCGTCGGCTGATCCTCCGACTCGTTCTGATCTTCCTGCTGTGCGTCAGCTCCCTCCTGCTCTGTGCCCGCTCCTCCCCGGCAGGCTACGATACAAAAGACAACTGCCATTCCTACTGCGATGACTCCCAAAAACTTACGCATCTGGCTCGACGCCTGTTCCATTACCGCGGATACTCCATGTGCGTGACATGCCCCGATCATTCCACGCACGACTCCTCGCTGCCTTCGCAGAGATTCATCGACGCTTTCGTACCGGGACGGTTTACGAACTCGGCAACCGGCGACGTCTACGCGGCATCCCATGGACCAATGGTCCGGGGCAAACCGCTCAGTCGCCATTTCCCGAATGATTTCACGCCTTTATGGATACCCCGGGAGCGGAATACTGGCCAGTAATTTTTTCAAACATACTGTATCATTTTGTTTTCGCTGGAACGAAGGGTGCCGTTCCACGCCCCCACGACGCATTCGACCATTTCGGGTTTCGCCACCGCCGTCCGATGGGCCGAAGGCGCCATCGCTGTTCATGTCGGGCGCCAAACGACGCGCCCGAGAGTGCTCGTCAGCCACGGTCGCGTCGTTCGGTAGTATTCGGCCGCAGGCGTTGATGGCGACATCACAGCCCACCGTACCCGGTAAAGGCACCCTGCGCGGAAGTGCTAACGCACCTCCTCGGGAAGAAGCAGCTCATCGGGGCTGAACGCCACGTACCCCGGAATGTTCAGAAACCGGATCCGCGGGCGCACCGCCCCCAGCTCCAGCGACCAGACTTCGCCGTCCTGGCCCTCCGGCACATCGATGCGGGTGTAATCCTGCACCACTTCGATGGCATCGGAGTTCACCGTCTGACCGTCGCCGTCGACAAAGTCGTGACGGTCCTCCATCAGTTCACCGGCGTAGTGGATCTCATCGGTGCCCTCCGGCACATAGAAGTACAACCGGTCGTACCAGTTGCCGCCCAGTTTGTGTTCACCGCCGGCGAGAAGAGTGGTCTTCGCTCCTCGTGGTTCGTAGTCCCAGATGAACCCCTGGCCGGTGTTGTCGATGGAGAAACGATACTTCCCCGGCTCAGCGCTCAGCTCGAAGTGGTGATCCTCCTCGTTGGGCATCACGTCCCCGTAGTCGACGATCTCTCCGTCCATCGTCTCCAGCGTCCACTGCAGTGGGCCGCGGTCGTCGTAGATATGTCCCGCGGAGATGGTGATCGCCGGCAGTGTGCCGTCATCGGTGTGCATCACCGCTTCCACGCTGCGCCGGCCGACCCGGTCTTCCGGCCCGCCGGGCTCGTCGGACTCATCAGGCTGAAAGCCCGCCGGCGTCAACTCACCGGAGTCCTCCCAGGGCTCAAACTCCAGTTCCACCAACTCGTGGTTGTCGATGCCCTCAGCGAGGATCTGCTCGATTTCGGAGTCGGAGAACGGCTCGTCTTCATCGTCGCGATGATGGGGGGCCGGCTCGTTTCGCGACCGATCTGCACCCCAGTCGACGTAGTCGTCGGAGCTGATGATGCGGTTGATCGACCGGTTTAGCTCCACGCTTTCGGCCATCATGGTCCCGCGGATGCGCCAGGCAAAGGACACCAGGTCGTCGAACGCATCCTGGCGTTCTGGCCCGTCGATGCTATCGAATCTGCGGTACA
>SKMT01000040.1 GCA_007120915.1 Myxococcales bacterium
CCCACCACCGAACACCCACCACCGAACACCCGCCCCTTACACTTTGAACCGTATCGCCGACGGATGAACCCGCCACAGCGTCGGCAACCGGCCGGGCTGCTCGCCGTCGACATCCAGAAGCACCGGCTCGTCCGTCTCCACTGGCTTCGCCGACACCTCACTGGCCCGGTAGCGCTTTACCTTGTCCGAGCCCACGTGACTGCCTCGATAGATGCGCGGCAGGATGGTCACCATCTCCGGCTTGCTCAAGTCCCCCATCACCACCACCTGAAACGCTCCGTCGTCCACCTCCGCGCCGGGTGCGATCCACATACCGGCGCCGAAGTATTCTCCGTTGGCAGCGACCAGGTTCAGAATTCGGTCCCTCAACTCCGTGGTGCCATCCAGGCGCACCTCCAACTCGGCATTTGTCCAGCGAAGGAAGGCCCGAAACGTCCCCCACACAAAGCTGGTAGTCCCGCCAAGCCCCTTCCAGGAGGAGTTGACGTAGTGGTCGACCAGCCCGCTGATGCCGGCACAGGCGATGTTGATGAAGTATCGGCTCGCAAGCTGGTCATGATGGTCGATATAGCCGATCTCCCCCACATCGATGGTGCGGGTGTGGCGGCCGCGAAGATGCTCCACCGCCTCCGCAATTCCGCCCATCAACCCCAGCGTGCGGCGAAAATCCCCGCCCGTGCCATGAGGCAGATGACCCAGCACCGCCTCTTCGTTGATCGGCTCCGGGCCGACATCGCGCCCCACCACCCAACCGTCGTCGGTACGCTCGAAACGCTCCCTGGGCTGCGGAGGCTCAAAAAAGCCGTTGATCACCTCGTTGAGCGTGCCATCACCACCTACGGAGACGATCATCTCCCAGCCGGCACGAAGGGCCTCGCGCGTCAGCAACGTCGCGTGACCCGGCCCCTGGGTAAATGCGTAATCCAACTCCGAGAGATTGGCCTGCAACAGCCGCTCGATCAACGGCCAGTCATCCTCCACAGCCCCGGCGGCTGCGGTGGGGTTG
Organism: Myxococcales bacterium; assembly: GCA_007120915.1. Lineage (GTDB taxonomy): Bacteria > Myxococcota_A > Bradymonadia > Bradymonadales > Bradymonadaceae > SLJM01. The sequence continues at coordinate 1,007 of SKMT01000040.1, forward strand.
GCAATCACGAATGTGCGGTAGCTTACGGCAGGGGAAGTCATGACAACTCGGCTCGAAAACATCCAGCATCAGCAAGGTATCGCACCATCTGCACCACCATCGTCTCTTCGATTCCAGAAGTCAAAGATGTTGGGTGGTCGGTGGTGGGTGGTCGGCACCGAGAACGACACCGAGAACGAGCTCGACATCGAGAACGAGAACGACCTCGACTTCGACACCGAGAACGACATCGAGACCGAGAACGACACCGAGAACGAGCTCGACATCGAGACCGACCTCGACTTCGACACCGAGACCGAGAACGAGACCGGCTTCACTCCGGGGTTGGATCCTGCCCGTCGGGTACGTATCTTTTGTGTGGGTGGTCGGCCCCGCTCGGCAGTCTGTGCGTATCTCGTTTTCGCTGGAATCCTATGAGTACCCGGATGACCAACGACATGCCCCCCGCTTTGCTGCGCGACCGCTTTGAGTTGCGCGACAAGATCGGCGAAGGCGGCCAGGGCACGACCTTCCGCGGCTTCGACCATCAAACGGGCCGTCAGGTCGCCATCAAGCAGCTTGGGCTCGATGTCGCCGAAAGCTGGAAGGCCATCGAGCTGTTTGAGCGCGAGGCCCAGGCGCTTCGCAGCCTCGATCACGACGCGATCCCCTCCTACGTCGACGCCTTCCACATCGAGGAGGATGACGGGACGCTGAGGTTTTATTTGGTCCAGCAGTTCGTCGACGGCCCCACGTTCAAACAACTGATCGAGCAGGGCGAGCGCATCAGCACCGAAGATGCTGTCGAATTTATCGAGCATGTACTCGACATCCTGGAGTATCTGCACGGGATGCACCCGCCGGTGATCCACCGCGACATCAAGCCGTCAAACCTGATGCTTCGACCCGACGGTTCCCCGGCGCTCGTCGACTTCGGGGCGGTGCAGGTGGTCGAACCGCACACGCTCACCGGCTCTACCGTCGTCGGCACCACCGGCTACGTCGCTCCCGAACAGCTCGCAGGGCGCACCGTGCCCGCCAGCGACCTGTACGCCCTGGGCGCGACGGTGGTTCATCTGCTCACCCACATCCACCCCGCCGATCTGCCGGTGCGACGGATGCGCCTGCAGTTTGAGAACAAACTGGTGGAAGCCCCTACAGAACTGCTGGACTTTCTGGGCGGGGTTGTTGAACCGGTAGTCGAAGACCGCATCTGCACCGTCCCCGAAGCCCGAGCGGCCCTTCGCGGCGAGCGAAGCACCTCGACGTTGCCGGCTGTCGTCGAATCGAATCCACCGCCGGTGCTGCATCGCCCCGTCGGCACAGACGTGCAAATCCACCGCCAGGGCGACCGGCTCACCGTGGTGGTTCCCCCTTCTTCAGCCTACCGGCGCGTCTACTGGGCAAGTGCACTGGTGCTGCTGGCAGCGCTGGCGTCCTTACTTCCCTACGTCACCTCCCGCACGATCCCCATCCTGATGGCCGCCTTCGGAGCCTGCCTGCTGATCGGGCATCTGTTCATCACTCCCACTCGACTGGTCATCGAGCCCGATACCTTCTCGATCCAGCGCAACACGGTCAACGGCAACCACCGCGGCTGGACCGAAGACGTCGCCGACGTCGAGATCCGGGAGGCCGGCGAGGAGAAATTCTTGATGTTTGTTCCCCTGCCGGCTCATCTGGTGTTGATGGAAGGGGTGTACTCGCACCACTTCGGGTTTGGTCTCACCTCCACGGAACGGCGCTGGGTCCAGGGGGCGGTCCGCCGCCGCCTCACCGCTTAACCGCCAAGGAAAGGCGTTGGGGAACCGCCAAGAGCGCCAAGGACAAGCAAGAGGGAACCGCCAAGAGCGCCAAGGACGCCAAGGAAAACAAAGAAAAACCTTGTCTGGATTGGTCTACCGTGTGTTCGGCGGTGATCGGCCAAAAATGTCGCCATGGTGCCGGGTTAAGGTTGTCGTGTAGAAGCGTTACAATGCTCGTTACGTCCGTCTCGCCCGGTAGTTATCGTCCGTCTCGCCCGGTAGTTATCGTCCGTCTCGCCCGGTAGTTATCGTCCGTCTCGCCCGGTAGTTATCGTCCGTCTCGCCCGGTAGTTACTTGAGGGTCGCTTCGACTCTCACCGGTCGAATCATTCCCGCCCTACAAACCCGGCGCTGCCCAGATATCCAACCTACGAACCCGGCACTGCCCAGAATCCAAATGGTTTTTCTTGGCGGCCTTGACGCTCTTGGCGGTTCCCTCTTGCTTTTCCTTGGCGGCCTTGGCGCTCTTGGCGGTTCCCTCTTGCTTTTCTTTCCCTACTCCGCGGTTCGCAGAGCACGGAGGCGGCGGATGTTTTCGGCGAATGAGGGTTCGCCATCTTCCAGCGGCGGGGTCTCAACCACCGCCGGATGCTCATCAAACCGCTCATCGTTGACCAACAACTCAAACGCCCGCTCCCCGATCTCGCCGTCGCCGATCTGTTCGTGGCGGTCCACCTGACTGCCCAGCGGTTTTTTGGAGTCATTGAGGTGAAACGCGTGCAGATGTTCAAGCCCCACCCCGGCGTCGAACTTCTCCCACACCGCCTCGTAGCTGTCGCGGCTGGTCAGATCATAGCCTGCGGCGTGGGCGTGACAGGTGTCGAAGCACACCA
>SKMT01000629.1 GCA_007120915.1 Myxococcales bacterium
AGAGAGAACTCTATGCTCTCGTTGATGCATCAGATTCGAGAAACCTATCGGGAGTCGAGAAAGCCCCACGACATCGCCTGGAACACCTATGTGGCGCGGCCGTTGGCGGCGGTGTTGGTGCATCTGATGAAGCCGACGCCGCTGACGCCGAATCAGGTGACATTTCTGGGGATGGTGGTCTTCGTGGCCGCCGCGGCGGTGCTGGCGCTGTGGTCGGGGCCGGTGGGGTTTCTGGTGGCGGCGCTGATCATCCAGGTCGCCTACCTGTTTGACTGCGTGGACGGGCAGCTTGCGCGCATCAAGGGGATGACCTCCGATGTGGGGGCGTATCTGGACTTTCTGATGGACGAGCTGAAGGCGTCGCTGCTGGTAGCGGCGGCGACGATCCGGATGTGGTTCGACACGGGTGAGGAGGCGTGGCTGCTGGGGGGCATCGGGGCGGTGTTTCTGGTCGCTGCGGCCACGTCGCTGACCAATTTTGTGCGCCGGCCCGAATACGCCGGCGAAAAGATCGACCCCGGCGCCTCCGCGAAGCGCGACCCCGTCCCGGAGAGCCTGGTGGGCAAACCGATCTGGCTGGTCAAGCAGGTGGCGAGCTACTTCGTTCACTACCCGTCGTGGATTATCTGGGTGGCATTGCTGGGATTTGTCGCGCCCGTTGACACGGCGGTGCTGTTTTTGGTCCCCTACCTGGGCGTGTACCTATTGTATCTGGCTCAGACGGGACTGGGCGTGTTGTGGCGCCTTGGCCGGCCAGGGTTTTATGACTGAAATTCACGGTGAATGAACGATGACGCAGGGTATCCAGCGGGATTTTTCGTGGTTGGTGGTGGCGTCGCTGACGGTGCTGATGGTTGCCGGTTGCAGCGACGACGTGGCCGGTGGAGAAGAGGACTGCGCCTCCGACGAACAGTGGAATCCGGCAGCAGAGGCCTGTGAGCCGGCGAGAACCGGCAACGACGGGATGCCCGACACTGGCGATCCGTCGGACGAAGATACCGGGGAAGACCCCGGAAATGGCGACGAGGATGCCGGCGACAACGGCGACAACGGAGAGGACCCGGACACCGGTGGGCCGCCACAACCCGAACCCTGCGAGCCCGCCGACGGGGTCGGCATGATCGAGGGGACGGTGACCATCCCCTCCGGTGAGTTGCCGCTTCCCGACGTGTCGGTGTACGTGCCCGACGGACCACTCGACGAATTGGACCCGGTCGACCCCGGCGCATCCTGTGTGCCCTGCGAAGAGGAACTCAGCGGCGATCCTCTCGACGATACCACCACCGACGTGGAGGGGATCTTCGTTCTGGATGAAGTGCCCGTCGGTGAGGACATCCCGCTGGTGGTGGAGACCGGCAAGTGGCGCCGCACCACAACCGTCGACGAAGTGGAAGCCTGTGAGACAACCTACGTCGATGACGACGACACGCGCCTGCCGAGCAATCGCGACGAAGGCGAGATGCCGCAGTTTGCGGTGACCACTGGTGAATGCGACGCCGTCGAATGCCTGATCCGCAAGATCGGGATCGACGACGAAGAGATCACCCCCGATGACGAAGGCGGCGCCGTGCACCTGTTCACCGGTCGCACCTCCGACGACGATGAGGCCGAGGGGCCGACCTACCGGTTCGCCGACGATTTCAACGACGGCGAAGAGTTCACCATGGCCGAAGACTGGTGGGACGACTCCGACGAGTTGTTGGACTACGACATCATGCTCAACTCCTGCGAATGCTCGCCGATCTCGAAGGACGACGACGCGATGCACGCCTTCGAGGAGTTCACCGACGCCGGGGGTCGGGCGTTTCTGACCCACTATCACTACACCTGGCTCAGCGACACCCCCTCCAGCGGCTCCTGGGACATGGAAGACGTGGCCGACTGGAACTTCATCCCCGGCAACCCGGGGGGGATGGACCAGACGGCCACCGGCGAGATCAACGTCGACTTTCCGAAGGGGCTGATGCTTCGAGACTGGATGTACGAAACGGGCACCACGCCGCTGGGCGAGTTCGACATTCACCACGTGCGCGGCAGCGTCGATGACGTCGACGAGGACATCGCCCAGGACTGGGTGACCGTCGAGGGCGACGGCGACTTCATCGGCGATGGCGGCGAGTACATTCAGTACTTTAGCTTCAACACCCCGGTGTACGCCCAAGAGGAGGACCAGTGTGGGCGGGTGGTGTTCAGCGACATCCACGTGTCGGGCCGGGAGATGGACATGAGCTTCGATCCCGACCCGAATCAGGACATGTCGGGACCGGACTACCCGTACCCCGACGGGTGTGTTACCGACGATCTGTCGGACCAGGAAAAGGCGCTGGTCTTCATGTTGTTCGACCTGTCGGCGTGCATCCTTCCCGATGATGTGAAGAAGGGTGATTGGTAGGGAGAGTTGGAGAGTTATGAACGCAATCATCATTGCCGCCGGCCGCGGCAGTCGTCTCGAGCATCACACCGACGACCGGCCCAAGTGTATGGTCAAGGTGGCGGGCCGGTCGATTCTGGACCATCAGCTCGATGCGCTTGAGCAAAACGGCATCGACGACATTCACATCATCCGGGGGTATCTCGCCGAAAAGCTGGTGGTGGAGGGGGCGACGTACCACGCCAACGACAACTGGGAGAACAACAACATTCTGCACTCCTTGTTTTGCGCCGAGTCGGCGATGGAGGGCGGGTTTTTGTCGACCTATTCGGACATCGTGTACACCCCGAAGGTGGTGGAAGCGGCGCTTGAGATGCCCGGTGATATCAATCTGGTGGTCGATCGGCGGTGGCGGCGCGCGTACGTGGATCGTGAAGACCACCCGGTCTCCCAGGCCGAGCTGGTGGAGGCCGACGACGGCCAGATATCGGCGGTCGGCAAGCATGTAAGCGCCGAAGAGACGCTCGGCGAGTTCATCGGCGTCGCCACTCATAGCGCACGAGGCGCTGAGTTGATGCGCACCACCTTCCATGATCTGTGCGAAATGTATGACGGCGACGACGAGTTTCGTCAACGCAGGGTTTTTCGAAAAGCCTATCTTGCCGATCTTTACGAGGTGATGATCGAGCGAGGCATCACCATCAACGCCTGTCCCATCGACGGCGGGTGGCGAGAAATCGACACCGTCGAAGATCTACACGCCGTCAACGAAGCCTGGTCTAAGCGCCAGCGTGCCGGAACCGATCCATGACCGACCGTCGTCCCATTTTGTTGCCCGCCGCAACCGATCAAGCCAGGGGGCCCGAACAACCGGAGGTGCCGGCTGCCGAAGAGTTGCCGCTGGCGGCTCCGAAGATGTTCACCCGGGGATTTCTGATCGTCTGCGGGGTGGTGGCGGTGATTCTGGCGATGATCCTGTATCAGCTTGTGACGACCCCGGAGATGGTCATCCCCTGGTGGTTGTACGTCACCCCGGCGGTGGCGGTGGCGCTTCTGGTGGGGTTGCGGTGGATTCTGATTCCGAAACGCCGCCGGGTGATCCGGTTTCACCCCGATCACGTGGAACTGCCGAAAGGACGCAACTCCCGGCGCACCTACCAGGTGCCCTACGAGCAGATTCAGACGCTGGTTCCGCTGGTGTCCAGAGGCCAGCCGGCGCTGGTGATGCAGGGCCCGAAGAAGACGCACGTG
>SKMT01000013.1 GCA_007120915.1 Myxococcales bacterium
ACGAACCCGAAGAGCTCAGTGAGCTGGTTCAGTACCCGCGGGGTCGGCGGGCAAACGAGGGGATTATTCGCCATTCGCCGGGGCACGCCGATCACTTTCATGTCCGGTTTAAGTGCACTGACGACGACCAGAACTGCCGTTAAATCTACGGTAGAAACGTTGATTTGCAGCGAAAATGGCGTTGATTTGGTGTGTCGGGATTGCGTCACACCGTCGCGCCTTTACGTGTCGGTAGACTCAAAAGGAGAGCGATGACCTGGATCGAAGGAGAACATCAGCGCAGCTTCGAAGTTCAAGCGCCCCTCGACGAAGTGGCGGATTTTCTCAGCGATCCGGCGCAACTGAAGGAGTGCATGGTCGATCTGGAACGCACCGAGCAGATCGATGAGCAGACCTGGCGGTGGATCCGCAAGGAGATCGGGGCGAAAAACATCACCTTCCAGGGCGACTACACTGTGCGCTACGAGCGCGACGGCGACGTGGTGACCTGGGAGAGCATCGGCGAGGGAACGGTTCGCACCGACGGTCGAGCCGAACTGAAGGCAGTGGACGACGAAACTACCCGGGTCGATTACCGCGAAAAACTGGCCAGCGATCTGCCGATCCCGAAGCTGGCACGACGCGTGTTTCGTCCCATCGTCGCCCGGGAGATCAAAAGCGGTGTCGATGACTTCGTCGACAACGTCATTGACTATCTGAACGACGGGAAACACCGCGAGGACGGGTCCACATGACGCAGCCACAACTGCCCCAGGCGCGTTTCGGGAGGTTCGGGGGGCGTTACGTCCCGGAGGCGCTGTACACGCCGTTCGAACGGGTGGCCCGGGCGTACAGGGAAGCCGTTGAAAGCGACGGTTTTCTGCGTCGACAGCGACGCTGGCGTCAGATGAGGGTGGGGCGGCCGACGCCGCTGACACATCTGGAAGTGCTCTCACAAAACACAGGGGGAGCTCAGATCTGGGCGAAGCGCGAGGACCTGTGCCAGGGAGGCAGCTTCTGCATCACCTCTGCGCTCACCCAGGCGCTTCTGGCGGAGCGGATGGGCAAGCAGCAGTTGATCGGCGAGACAGCCACCGGAGACTTCGGGGTGGCGCTGGGGTCGGTGGGAGCAGCACTGGGGTTGGACGTTGCGGTGTTTATGGGGCGCGAGGCGATGGAAGCCGAATCGTTGAATGCGGCGCGGATGCAACGGATGGGCGTAGAGCTGATCCCCGTCGACAGCGGGGCCCGAGGCCGAAGCCAGTCGATGGCGGAGGCAATTCGCAACATTGCCGTCACCTGGGAGGATACGTTCTATGCCACCAGTTCACTGGCCGGACCAGCGCCCTATCCGGCGATCGTCGGCTCCGCACTCTCGATTATCGGCACCGAGAGCCGGCGCCAGTTCCAGCGGCGCAACATCGACCCAGAGTATGTCGTCGCGCCGGTGGGAAGCGGATCATTTGCCGCAGGATTGTTCGATGCTTTCGTCGACGACGGCCCCCAACTGGTGGGGGTTCAGGCGGGAGGCACCGAGGAGAAAGCCCGGGACTCCGCAAGCCTGGTCCGCGGCAGACCGGGGGTATACCACGGGACATACTCACTGGTGCTGCAGGACGACGAGGGACAGATTCAGGCTCCTCATGCCGATGCGGCGGGGATGATGATGCCCGTGGCCGGACCGCAGCATGCGCGTTGGTTGCAGGACGGGGTGGTCCACTACGTCACCGTCGCCGACGAAGAGGCACGCAACGCGCAGAAGCTGCTGCTTCGCACCGAGGGGATTCTCGCCAGCCGGGAGACGGGCTATGCACTGGCTTATGCCCTCAAGCTCGCTCCCATGCTCGGCGACGATGACCACATTCTGTTCGGGATCACCGGATCCGGGCTTCGCGGTATCACCGCCCAGTTGGGTGACGGCAGCGACGAGGAGACGTGATGAACAGCCGGATCACAACCATCGAAGAGGCGTTTCCGGCGCGCAAGCGCCCGTTGTTGATGGTCGCACTTGTCGCCGGCGACCCCTTCGTGGAGGCGACGCGCGACTATATGCATGCCGTCGTCTCCGGGGGAGCAGACGCCGTTGAGGTGCTGGTGCCATTCTCCGATCCCGTCTACCACGGGGCGGTATTGCGCCGGGCTCAGCGACGGGCAATGAGCGAGAAAGTCACCTGGGATGATATCGAACAGTTGGTCGCTTCCTTTCGTGAAGACGACACAGACACTCCGGTGGTGGTCTCCTCGTATGCCAACCGGGTGTTTGCTCGCGGCGAAGAACGCTGCGCACAGGGGCTCGCTGATGCTGGAGCCGATGCGGTGATGGTGATGGATCTGCCTGCCGAGGAGGCAGCGTCGTTTCGCGACGAGCTCCAACAGCGCCAGTTGCCGCTGATTCAGATGGTCGGCTCTACCACCGACGACGACCGGTTCCAGAAGCTGGCCCGGCAGGCTCGAGGACTGCTGGTGTGGACCGGACATATCGGCTCCGATCTAACGGCAGATCTGCCGGCCTTTGAGACCCGTCTGAAACAGTTGCGGCGTCAAACATCGCTGCCATTGGTCGCGTCGATGAATGTAGAGACCGGCGAACAGGCCGCCCGCGTCGGCTCGGCGGCCCATGGTGTCCTCGTAGGCTCGGCAGTTTCCTGGCTGGTAGAGGGCAAAGGCCCCGACGTAGATGCACGGCTCGAAGCGTTCGTCTCCGATCTGCGCCTGCACCTGGACAGCGTCGCTGAGTAGAACCCCACCACCGACCACCCAGCACCGACCACCGACCACCCACCACCGACCACCCAGCGCCCAGAGCCCAGCGCCCAGAGCCCAGCACCCAGCGCCCAGCACCCAGCGCCCAGCGCCCAGCACCCAGCGCCCAGCGCCAAGCGCCCAGCGCCTATTCCGTCGACTTCAGGTGCAAGTCGCGCTGCGGGAATGGAATCTCGATCCCTGCGTTGCGGAAGGCCTCCCAGATCAGGAAGTTGAACTTGCCCTTCAGGGCGTGCTCATTGGTTTCGCGGCAGTCGAAGTACACCAGCAGTTCGAACACGATACTGCTGTCTGCGAATTCGACGATCCATACATCCGGCTGGGGCTCGTCGAGGATGTCGGGATGATCGGCCGCTGTCTCCAGTAGCGTATCTCTCACCAGGGCGGGGTCGGAGTCGTAGGCCACTCCCACCGGGATGTGAATGCGGGCGATGCTGTCCTGGAATGTCCAGTTGACGATACGACCGCTGACGATCTCCTTGCTTGGAATGAGCATCGAGAAGTTGTCCGGCGTGCGTACCACCACGCTGCGGGCTCCCACCGCTTCGACCCGCCCGTACAGGTCGTTGACCGTGATGAAGTCTCCCTTCTGGACGGCTCGTCCGAACAGCAAGATGAACCCGGAGACCAGGTTTTCGGCGATATTCTGAAGCCCGAACCCGATGCCGACCCCCAGGCTGGCCAGCACCACCATCACCGCCGACAGTTGCACGCCCAGCGCCACCAGACACAACACGAAGGCAACGACGACCAACGCGTAATTGATCAGCGTGTTGACCGCGTAGGCGATCCCGATGTCGACGCCGAAGGCGGGGTAGATCTTCGCATTCAGGATCGCCTTGAGTAGACGCACCGACAGGTACGTTCCCACCACGATCA
>SKMT01000144.1 GCA_007120915.1 Myxococcales bacterium
CAGCCGGTCCAATACATCCTGTTCGTCGACTTCACCGTCGCGAAATGCCCGAAGCAGCCTGCGTAGATCGTCACTCACCGTCTTCTTCTCCGTCGGGGTTGAGACTACCCGAGCGGTAGCCCGATACGTCGAGACTCACCTGCTCGAACCCGGCATCTGCCACTGCATCGCCGATCGAGGCCAGCATCTGCGGCTGGAGCGCACGCTCCATCTGCCCCGGCGCGATCTCCACCCGCGCCAGCGACCGATGGGCCCGAACCCGGAAGCCCTCGAATCCCAGTTCGTACAGTCCATCCTCGGCGCGCTCGATCTTGCGCAACCGTTGTTCCGTCACCGCCAACCCGTGGGGAATGCGAGACGACAGGCAGGCCATCGACGGTTTGTTCCACACCGACAGCCCCAGCGCCCGGGCAATGCGCCGCACCCCGTCTTTGGTCACGTCCTGTTCCAGAAGCGGCTGGTAGATCCCCTGGCGGCGCATCGCTTCGAGCCCCGGGCGATGGTCTCCCTGGTCGTCGGCATTGGTCCCCGAGGCAACCACCGCTGCGTTGACTCTGTCGGCGATCTGCCGGATCTGCTCGAAGCGCATGGACTGGCAGAAAAAACAGCGCGACGACGTGTTCTCTCGAAATCGCTCATCGTCCAGTTCGCTGAACTCGATCAGATCGTGGGTCACACCGATCTCGGCGGCGACCTCTTTGGCTTCCTCCAGCTCGCGGCCCGCCAGCGTCTCGCTGACCGCAGTGACCGCCCGCACCCCGTCGCCGACGGCGCGCCGCGCCAGCGCTGCGACCACACTGGAATCAACCCCACCGCTGAATGCGACGACCAGCGACTCCATCTGGCGCATCTCGTCGACGATGGCGTCCATCTTGCGGCGAAGCTCCCCCTCCAGTTGCACTGTTGCGCCGGGATCAATCATCTGGCTGCCCTCCCTTCTGTGTGGAGACCCACCGGTCCAGCGCCAGCGCTACGTAGCGAACGTTCTGCAACTCAATACAGTCAGCCAACTGCGCGAGCTGATCGGCCTCCGGCAGCGACTCCCCCTCAGTGGGATACAGAAGAAGTACCTCGCTGCGCCGCCTAACCTCATCGACGCTCAATCCCCGGCGGCGACACTCTTCGATGATCGCGTGGCGCAAGCTGGCTGGAATGTTCTGGCTCAACGGTTAGCTCCCGAACCGGGAAAACGTAGTCGTTACACCCGGCGCAGTATAAGCTCACCCCTGTGACACACAAGGCTGGTAGCCCACCCGTCACATCGCACACATCGACGCTTCCTGGATGCCCCCATCAACCTCGATGGTCACATCATCGGCACACCGGTCGATGTCATGATCCGGCGACTCGCAGTCCGCATCCCCGTTGGCCGGATCACATACCTCAGAGCAGAAACTCCGGTAGCAAATGTGCTCAGAGCACCCCGGATCGGTGGGGGGACAACCACACTCAGTGCCGTCGGGACACTGCTCATCGCCGATACATTCGCCCTCGAAGGCGCTGGTCAGACATATACCGGTTTTGCATTCTGAGTCGCTGTCGCAGTCGTCGCCGGTCATCCCCACAGCATCGTCGGACGGCGGATCACAGAATGTGTGAAGACTGCCTTCGCGGTCCAGGCCAAGTACGCAGACATCTCCTCCGTCGCAGTCCGCGTCTCTTGCGCAGCCTCCTGCGCAGAAACCGAGCTCTTCGGCAGCATGTACACACCGCTGACCCGAACCACAGTCACGCTCCGACTCCTCGCAGAACACCGTACATTCTCCGACGGACTGGTCGGCGCTGGCGCGGCAGAGGTTTGACTCACACTCCGAGTTGGCTGCGCAACTCTCTCCCACGTCCCCCTCCCCGGGATTGGCAAATCCGCAGGAGCCACCGTCGATCTCGCCGTCCGCTCCATAGGTCGGCATATTGCAGGTCATGTTGTCGTCTTCGCAGTCCTCAGGGGACTCACAGAACTGCACCTCCATCGACACGCACAGATCCAGCTCATCACCAACCTCGTCGATCTCGGCAGGCGTGGGCTCACAGCTCTGATTGGTCCCGCAGTCGTCATCGTTAATACAGGGAGAAGTGCACTCGCCCTGGCGGCAATACCGCCCGCGACAGTCCTCGTGATCGTCGCAGTCCGCTCCCGGATCGGCTCCGTCGTCTCCGCCACGACACCTCGTCTCCAGCCCGTCGCCTTCGTCGTCTACCACCACCGAGCAGGCCTGCCCCGATGCACAGTCGGAGTCGGCGCTGCAACCGGGGGCCTCACAATACCCGTCGTCTCCGCAGGCAAATCCCTCCGGACAATCGTCTTCATCATCACAGCCCGAAACACACACACCGTCTTCACAACTGCCAGTTTCACAATCCGAATCGTCCTCGCAGGCGTCGCCCTCGGAGCCATTCGGTGGATCGACGGCGGTGCGACACTCTCCCCCTTCGTCCTCCGAATCCTCGAAGACACACTCCTCGCCGTCGGGACAATCCTCATCCTCCGTGCAATCCTCCAGCGATCCATTGTTCGACTGATTGTCAGATCCGTCGTTATTATTGGCCTGAATTTCCGGAGGCTCCAACTCCGCCTCCGCACAACCCACCGCCCCTACGGCCAGCGCCGTTGCCAGCGCCACAACTGCTGTGATCAATTGTCGTCTCAATCCCGAGGCCCTCATGCCCGACGCCTCCTCAGAAAAATCGGTCAACGCCTATCTGTATCATCTGTTGGCTCCACCATAGCGGACCCTCACCCACGACTCCAGCCCCCCAAGGTCCCCCATCACTTTTCACGCCCCCCTCCCATCGCCTATCGTGGCCGCGACCCACTTGGCTTTCTGTTCCCGGAGTTCTCATAATGCGACGCGCACCTTTGCTACTTTCGCTCTTCATCGCCACCTCATTGGCGCTGACCGGCTGCGAATCGGAACCGGATTCTGATGAACCGGCCCAACAACAAGCCGACGAACAGCCCGACGAACAGCCGGACGAACAATCCGACGGCGATGACAGTGTTGATGAGGACTCCGACGAAGAACAGGAACTCGCCGATGACATCGACCCCGGCGAAGAGCACCATTTCGGCGATGAGTTTACCATCGACGACGAACCGACCCGCGTCTCCGAGGCCCTGGTGGCGTTGGAAGAGACCGGCGATGATGAACTTTCAGACCCGGTGAAGGTATACGGTCAGATCGAACAGGTCTGCTCTTCTCGAGGCTGCTGGTTTACCCTCACAGATGACGAACTCGACCTGACTGCCAGGGTTCGCATGGAAGACTACGGGTTTTTCGTGCCCCGCAACGCCGACGGAGCCGACGCTGTGCTCGAAGGAACGGTCCAGCGCACCACCGTCGACGAAGAACAGGCCCGCCACTACGCCGAAAAGGCCGGCGACGATCCCGACGCCATCGACGGCGATGTCGATGAGTTCGAGTTCACCGCCACCGGCGTCACCGTCACCGCTCCCGATTCGTGATCACGACCAGACACCCCGGGACATGCCCCGGGGCGCAGATGGTACGGTGTCGCACTGCTCCACCGTATCGGCAGCCGGGGCTGACGCCACCGGACTGCCTGGCGCCTCGATGTACCCCTGAGTCTTCATGCCCCACGACCACAGGAGCTGAGACCG
>SKMT01000083.1 GCA_007120915.1 Myxococcales bacterium
AAGAGGTCATCGGCGATGCGCGCACGAACATTCGCGAAGGGGAAAGCATCGCCAAACCGCTGCAGCGATCCGGGGAATTTCCCCCGCTGGTCACCCACATGATCGCCACCGGTGAGCGCTCCGGGCAGCTCGAAGAGATGCTGGAGAACGTCGCCCACAGCTACCAGCGTCAGGCCGACCGCCGGGTGCAGACGATGACCCAGCTTTTGGGGCCGATCATGATCGTGCTGCTCGGCATTGCGGTGGGGCTGATCGTGATGGCGGTAATGTGGCCGATTTTGCAGATGAACCAGACGATTATGTGAGGAAAACCATGAACCACCAAAGCCAAAACGATGAACCACAGCAAACAAAAGGAGCTGCGATGCAGACGATGACAAATGCAATTGGCGAAGGGGCCGCGAAGCTGAAACGCCCCCACGGTATGACACTGGTGGAGATCATGATTGTGGTCACCATTATGGCGTCGGTCGCCGGCGTGGTCGGATTCTTCGTGTTCGGTGCTCTGGACCGGGCGAACATCCGCACCGCCCAGATGGAAGTGGGTCAGCTCGAACAGATGGTCGAGACCTACTACATGACCGAAAACGAGCTGCCCGACAATCTGAACCAGCTTACCGAGGGCAACCAGCCGATCACCGAAGATGTGCCCGAGGATCCCTGGGGCAACGACTACATCTACGACCGCCACGGCGCCCAGGACTTCGAGATCTACAGCGCCGGGCCCGATGGGGTCACCGGCACTGATGAGGATGTGCACGCGGATGATTGACGCTGCCGCCGTAAAGCGGCGGCACGTTTCGGATTTCCGAGTTCCGAGTTCCGAAGGCCTTTTACTCTTACCTGGTCTCCGGATTCGCGTGCGGTCTCAGGTGATGGAGCGAGAGGCGTTGCGTTCCCCCATCGACCTTCGCCTGCGGCTCAGGCCACTTCCCCCCGAGGGGAAGATGTGAGGCGAAGGAAAAATGAATCGGAACTCGGAAATCGGAACTCGGAAATCGGAAATCCGACGAGGTGTGACCGTTGGTGGTGGCTCAGGTGAGAAGGAGAAGCGACGATCGGAGAGCGGAACTCAAACAGTGAAACGGGGCGGGGAGGTCGATCTGCGCGGGTGCCAGTGCCGGTGTTGTTCTGGGGAGCCTGCCTCGGAGCGCTGGTGATGTATCTGGTGGTTGCGTTGTGGTGGATGATGATTTTCAACCCGGGACCGTGTCGTTCGAATGTGAGAGTTGCCCAGATGGAGGTGGGCCAGCTCGAACAGATGGTCGAGACATACTACATGACCGAAAACGAGGTTCCTGACGATCTGGATCAGCTCACCGAGGGCAACCAGCCGATCACCGAGGTTATCCCCGATGACCCCTGGGGCAACGCGTACATCTACGAGATCGAAGATGCGGATGAAGGAACGTTCGTGGTGTACAGCGCCGGGCGGGATGGTCAGCCGGGAACGGAGGAGGATGTGTATGCCCGTGAGTGAGGCTGGCCCCGTAAAGCAGCAGCACGTTTCGGACTTCCGAATTCCGAGTTCCGAGTTCCGATGGCCTTTTACTTTTCCCTGGTCTCCGGATTCGCGTGCGGACTCAGAGATGGAGCGAGAGGCGTGAGACGAAGGAAAAATGAATCGGAAGTCGGAAATCGGAACTCGGAAGTCGGAAATCCGACGAGGTGTGACCGTGCGGGGTACAGTCAGATGGACGATAAACCCCGGTTGGTGTTGTTACACAACTACGGCGCAGGATGCGCAGTGGATTCAGGACGAATGAGCTGAGACGAGCAGAGTCGGAGGTGTAACGATGAAACGGCGAGATGGAAGAATGAGAGAGTGGTTCAAGAACAGCCGGGGGCTTGCGCGGGTGCAGATGGTGGTGGCCACGGGGCTGTTGTCGGCGGCGATTGTGGGCGCCGGGTTTTACGCGCTGTATTCGGCGGTGGACACGAGCAATGAGAACGAATGGCGGGTGACCGTCGAGCAGCTTCAGGTGCTCCATGAGATGGTGCGCGACTATCGGGATGCCTGTGGAACGCTTCCGCCGAGTCTGGAGGCGGTCACCGGTGGGAAGACGCCGGTGGACCCCTGGGGCAACCCCTACGTGTATCGGCAGCGCGGAGATGTGGCGTTTGCTGTGTACAGCCTCGGTATTGACGGGGAAGAGGGCACCATCGAGGACGTGCATCTGAACGACGCGGTCGGTGGTTATTAGTTATTGGTCGGTGGTTCGTTGGGGCCGCGGAGTTGGTAGGAAGTCTGGAGTTGGACACGCAAGGATGAGCGCAGCATGAGATGGAAATCCCCACAATTGAGCCGCCCAGCGGAGGTGGGGATGACTATGTTGGAAGTGCTGGTGGTGATCGCGATCGCCGCCGGGCTGGTCGCCGGCGGGATCTTTACGCTGACGCTGCTCACGCACACGGAGCTGAGAAGCGAGGCCCGGCAGTTCGCCAGCTATGCCCAGTACACTCAGGAGGTGGCGGGGCTGAACAACCGCCAGTACAAGCTGCTGATCGATCTGGATGCGAACACCTACGAGGTGCGGGCGACGGAGGCGGAGGTCATCCAGGAGAGCACGGAGGTCGACGATGACGGCTATGCCATCGACGATGGGCTGATTCCGGAGGAGTTGCGCAACGGCAATCAGTCGCGCGACGACGATGATATGGTCCGAGAGGAGGGACACGACCGGTTCGGGATCAGCCAGCGCGAAGGGACCTCCTCGGTGGCGGATCGGTTGCTCAACGAGGTCGAAGAGTTGCCGTCGAGCATCGAGTTCGAACAGGTGTTGGTGGAGCATCGCAACCGGCCGGTGACCCGGGGACAGGTGACGATTCACTTCTTTCCGAACGGTATGCAGCAGCAAGCCTACGTGGTGTTTCGCGACGCCTCGGATACGAAATACACGGTGATCACCGAGCCGCTGACGGGGCGGGTGCATCTGCACAGCGGCGAAGAGAAGGTGCCCGATGACTTCGGTGAGCGGGAGGTCGACGATGGGCTGTAAGGACCGTGGAATGCCGAAATTGCGGCTTCGCCGCTCGCGGGGGTTTACGCTTCTGGAGGTGATGCTGGCGCTGGCGGTATTGGCACTGGTGTTCACCGGGCTGATGGCGTCGGCGACGTTTATCGGCGAGCAGTCAGTGTACTCGGCGAAGATGACCCAGGCGTCGATGCTGGTGCGAAGCAAGATGGTGGACATGGAGTACATGCTCAAAGAGGAGGGGTTCAGCGAGGCGCGGCGCACCTACAGCGGAGATTTTCGCCGGGAGGGCCACCCGGACATGCGCTGGGAAGCGGAGATCGAGCCGGTGGAGATTCCGCCGGATGCCGAAGAGCAGTTTATGGCGCGGGTCAACGAGCAGCTTTTCGGAGGGATGGACGCCGACGGCGGTGCGCTGGGCGGCAACCCCGCATTCAGCGCCATGCTGCCGATGTTGCTCGGACAGATGCCCGACTTCGTGAATCAACTGGGCCAGCGGGTGCGCCGGATCATCTTGCGGGTGTACTTCGATTACCGGGGCAAAGAGGAGTCGATCGAGGTGACCCAGTACGTCGTCGACGAGGAGGAGCACGAGTTCGAGATGTTCGGGCTTCCCGACCACTTCGACGAGGGTGATTTTGAGATTGGCGACGAAGATTTCGACGGCGCCGACGATCTGGAGTTGGACTTCGAGGGGGAGCTGTGATGGGAGGCGACTCGCCCACAATGCAGTGGCTTCGCCGCCCGCGGGGGTTGACGCTGATCGAGGTGTTGCTGGCGATTACCATCCTGGCGACGATGTCGGCGATCGCCTGGACGTCGATTACCCAGACGTTCCAGACCGAGGAGATCGCCAGCGAGCGCCAGGAGTTCTACCGGATGGTGCGCCTGGCGATGAACCGGATGTCCAATGAAATTTCGATGGCCTATGTGGCGGGGCCGGACCACGGGGGCGAGGAGATCACCGGGGAGCCGCTGATGCCCGAGGACTACGAGGAGCTGGGCGACATCGGCATGTGGGAGCCCGTGCAGTTCGGGATGATCGGGCGCGACGACGAGCTCAGTTTCACCTCCTTCGCCCACACCCGCACCCTGGCCGGGGAGAAGGCGAGCCACCACGCCCAGATCGGCTACGAGCTGGACCGCTACACCAACGACGAGGGGCGCACTGTCCAGCGGCTGATTCGGCGCTACAACACCAACTTTGACGACGACCTGACCCGGGGTGGCACGGTACAGACGATGATCCCGGAGGTGGAGAACCTGGAGTTCGAATTCTGGGATCCCGGCGAACCGGAGCTGGGCACCGAAGAGGAGCTGGCCGACGGCCGGTGGGTCAGCGAGTGGGACACCACCTCCCGGGAGCACGCCGGGCGGCTTCCCAGCCGGGTGCGTATCACCCTGGAGATGCCGGCGACGGGCCCCCGCGACAACACCGAAACCTTTACCACCCAGACCACGCTGGGGATGCCGGAGCTGTTGGAGTATTAACCGATGCTGAAGCCACTGGGACAGTTGACCTACCAGCTATTGAGGGTGCTGGATCGACCGGTAAAAACACCGGTGGACGACCGGCCCCGCGGGGTGGCGCTGATCATGGCGCTGGTGATCATGGTCATCCTGGCGATTGCGGCGGTGGAGTTCAGCTATACCGCCCGGGTGAACACGGCGATGGCGATCAACGAGCGCGACAAGGTCAAGAGTTACTACCTGGCCCGAAGCGGGGTGAACCTGTCGCGGTTGCTGCTCAGTTTTCAGTACACCCTCCAGGAGGAGACCCGCGACACTGACGATGAGATGGGTCAGATGATGGGCCGGGCGATGCGCCGGTCGAACTTCCAGATCTATCAGTACGTCGACCTTCTGATGGGCCCGTTTAACTCGGGGTCCGTGGAGATCCCGCTTGCAAGCGTGGACCTGCAGGGGATGGGCGTGGGCGGATTCGGGGAGTTTACCGGCCAGTTCGAGGTGGACGTCGAACCGGAGGAGGGGAGGATCAATATCAACGAATTCGCCACCGAAGAGGTGGATGAAACGCAGTTGACCGAGCTGTGCATGATGGTGCTCGACGAGCGCTACGACCCGATCTTCGAGCAGCAAGATGGGCGGGGCTCCACCCTGGACCGGGCCACCGTGCTGGGACGGATTATCGACTTTATCGACTACAACCACGAGGCGACCAACCTCAGCGACGCCTGCACCATCGAGTCGGTCAGCGGCGACGAATCCCGGCCCTACGAACAGGACGGCGACCACGACATCGAACCGAGAAACGCCCGGTTGACCCACGTCGAAGAGCTGCACCGCGTCGCCGGGGTCACCGAGCCGTTTATGGACGCCTTCGGCGACGCCTTTACCGTCTACGACGTGGGCCGGCCGAATCTGAACGTCGCCACCGCCCCGGTGTTCTACTCGGTGTTGTGCCGCAACCTGGAGCTGGAAGAGGACATCGGCGACGATGAAAACCCCTGCGGGGACAACCCGCAACTGTCGCACCAGGTGATGTTCTTTGCGATGGCGATGGAGGGGATCGTGGAGTTTTTCGACGACCCGCTGTCGGTGATGCTCGCCTACGTGGGTACGGCACAGGCACAACTGTTGCCGTCGGCGAAGATGGGCCAGCCCGTGGCATTTTTGAGCGTCAGTCAGTTTCCGGCGTTTCTGGAAGATATGCGCGACGATTCCCATCTGATGGCCCAGTTTCTGCGCCATTCGCCGTCCTACCAGGAGATGGTCGCGGCGAACCCAGATCTGGCGGTGGACCCGATGAACCCGAACTTCCCGACCTGGACCGTCGATTTCAGCCGTTCGGGGCTGATGCGGTCGGTGACCACTCGCACCCCGCGGGTGTTTCGCATCGAGGCGACCGGCGCCTACGGTCGCAGCCGCACCCAGATTGAGGCGGTGGTCGACTACAGCAAGACGACGCGGCGGCTGCCCGGCGAAGATGAGCTGATCGACGGGATTGATGAGGACATGCTCGACGAAGAGGAATTCGAAGAAGAAGCCGAGCACCTGACGGAGTTGCTCGAAGAGGAGCGCGAGCGGCATCCGGAGGGCCGGGTGTTGTACTGGCGCGTGGAATAAGAGGAACCATGGCGAATCGGATTGTAGGACTCGACATAGGAACCTGGGCGGTCAAGGCGGTGGCCATTGAGCGCGGCAGCGACGTCCAGGTGGTGGGTTACCGGGAGATTGCGCTCGGTGACGTCGGTGAGCCGGGCCCGGTCTTCGAGGGGGCCGACGGATCGGTGCAGACCGACGGTGAGGAAGAATCCTCCGAGCAGCCCGTGGGCGACTCGGCGCCGGACGACTCCGAGCAGATGTTTCCCGATGTCGGCGATGACGTCCCGCCGGTACCGGGCGAAGAGCCCGGCGAGCAGGATGGGGGAGACTGGAGCGACGAAGGTATCGACGCCGGCGCCGACGAGGGGCCCTCCCAGTGGGGGGATTCTCAGGATGTCGGTGGGGGGGCCGCCTTCGATCCGGATGCGCCGCCCTGGGCGAACGCGGTTCGCCAACTGATACGGGAAGGGTTTTTCGAGGGGGTCAACCGGATTATCACCGCCTTTCCCGACGACGAAGCGGCGGTGTTGCACCTGGAGGTGCCCTTCCAGCGCCGTGAGGACGTCGAGGATGTGCTGCCGCACTTTTTGATGGACGAGCTTCCGATCTCCTTCGACGACATCATCCACGACTTCGTGGTGATCCCGGGCAAGCAGGCCGGGCAGTTCGAGGCGCTGGTGGGGTTTGTCAAACGCGAGAAGATGCGACTGTTTCTCGACGACTGCAAGGCCACCGGGATTGACCCCGCCGTGGTTGGTGTGCCGGAGTTGATGCTGCGCTATGCCGGCCAGCCGGCTCTGGAGCACTCGATCGACAGCTACGGGGTCATCGATATCGGGCATCGGTTCACCCGGCTGTTGGTGATGTCCGAGGGCAAGCCGGTGGTCGCGCACACCGCGCGCCGGGCCGGGGCGGCGATCACGGACGCCATCGCGCAGAATTTCCAGATCTCCGAGGAGGAGGCGCGCCGGCTGAAGCACGAAGAGGGCATCGTCGGCAGCGCCGCCGCCGGGGGCGACCGACAGGTGCGCAAGCTGGCGGGGACCATCGAGGAGTCGCTGCGGCCGGTAATCCGCGATCTTCGCCGCAGCTTCCAGTCCGCCTATGCGAAGTACGGGGTGGCCGTCGACGAGATCTACATCTGCGGGGGCACCAGCCGACTGCACGGATTGCACGACTATCTGGAAGGCGAATTCGACGTTCCGGTCAAGCCGCTGAAAGTCGAACAGGGTGTCTCCTGGCATGTGGGCGCCGGCGACCGGGAGCGTGAACCGGAAGCGTCGATGGCGCTGGCCAATGCGCTTCAGGGCCCGCTGGACGAGGACAACAAGACGGTGGTCGACTTCCGCCAGGAGGAGTTCGTCTACCGGGGCAAGTCGAGCTATCTGCGCCAGCAGTTGGTGCGGCTGGGGGCGGTGGCGGCGGTGCTTCTGGTGATGATCGCCGGAGTGCTGATCATGCGTCACTACGACCGGCACACCCAACTGCAGGCGATGGAGCGCGCCGTCGCCGAGCAGACCCAGGAGCTGTTCGGAGACGCCGTGACCGATCCCCAGCAGGTACAGGCGCGGCTGCAGGGCGAGGGCGCCGACCAGCGAGGGTTCGTCCCTCAGATGAGCGCCTACGAGCTGAAGGTGCGCATCATCGAGCTGATCGACGAAGATACGGCGCTGGAGCTGGATCGAATGGAGGTCGATACCGACCGCGGGCTGGTTCAGATTATGGCTGAAACCGACAGCCCACAGGCGGTCGACCGGATCGCCGCGGACATCGAACAGCTCGAATGTCTGACCGATGTCTCCGACGAGCAGGTCAACGTCGAAGGCGATGATGAGGTGCACTTCGAGCTGCAGATCACCAGCGGCTGTTCATAACGGACTGCACCCACGAATCACCGACGGAACACGTCTGGAGAAGGACACATGGAACCAAACGCACAAAGCGGGCCGAAGAGTCGGCTCAAAGAGCAGTTGGACAACCTCACCGAGCGGGAGCAGATGCTTCTGAAGGTGATGCTGGGCGTGTTTGCGCTTCTGGCGTTGTCGGTGGTCATCTTTCTGGCCCAGCAGGCGACGGTAGAACTCGAAGAGCGCACCGCTCGCTATCAGACGGCGCTGGATCTGATCGCCACCGAAGGCCCGTCGTTTGTCGAACAGGAAGTCGACGACGATGACGGCGACTTTACCCACGCCGATCTGTTCACCGACGAAGTTCTCCAGGACAACCCGGTGCAGCTTCGCGGAGAGGTCGCAGCCCACGCCGAAGCGGTGGGGGTGAGTGTGTCGAGCTACGACACGGACGAACAGCCCCTGGGAGGCAACGGGTTTGGCGACGACGACAACGGCGGGCCCCTGGTCATTGAGCGCCAGCTTCAGATCGACGTTCGCAACGCCGAGATGGACCGGCTCGTGGAAATGTTGCATCGCATCGAGGAGAGCCGGGACCCGATGGTGATCACCCGCATCGATATGCGGTCGGTGCGCGATGACGGACATGTGCGGGCACTGGTGTCGGTGGCGACCTACGAATACGGCGACGACGAGGAGAGTTGATGCAGAAGCTGCAGCAGTTGTGGGAGAAGAAGTTTTTTCGCGTCGCCGCCTACATGGTGTTTGCGGTGGTGTCGTTTCTGATCTTCTTACTGATCACCTTCCCCTCCGATCGGGTCGGCGACATTGCGGCCAATCAGATCGAGGAGGTTCTGGATCATCAGTACGACGTCAGTGTCTCGGATCTGCGGTTCTGGCGGATGTCGGGCATTCAGATGAGAGGGGTGCGGCTGCAGGAACGCACGGCCGGACAGATGGACGGCGATGAAGAACGGGGTCTGACGATTCGACTCGACCAGATCGCGGCGAGGTTCTCACCTTTTCGCAGTCTGTTGAACCGGGGGCCCACCGTTCGGTTTCAGGCCGACGTCGGCGGTGGGGAGCGCGTCACCGGCACGTTTGCTCAAGTGGGCACCGACCAGCAGGTAGAGGTGTCGATGAATCGGCTGGACTTGCGCGACTCCACGTTGATCGACTCGCTGTTGGGGGTGCGCATCTTCGGTAATCTCGACGGGGACGTGGATCTGCAGATCGACGGGACCACCGGGCTGGCCACCGGTGGGAACATCCACCTCGCCGGCGAGCAGATCATGCTCGACGAGACGACGCTGCAGTTGGACATGGTTCCGTTTATCACCGAGTTGGAGCTGCCGTCGACGAACTTCGGAAACCTGGATGTGAACCTCGATTTTGAGGAGACCGATGCGGGAACGGTGATCCACTTCGAAGAGTTCACCATCCGGGGCAGAGACATCCAGGCGCAGGTGTGGGGCGATATTACGCTGACGCCGCAGGGTGGGCAGCCCAATCTGCAGATGCGGCTTCAGTTCAACGAGGAGTACGTCACCGAACATGGGCTGGACGCCTACATCAACATGGGGGACTTCCGAGAAGGGCGCTACGAGGGGGAGGACGGTCACTGGTACGGGTTTGAGATGTCCGGTACGTTCGGCGACGTCGATTTCGGCGGTTCCGTCGAGGCCGGTCAGGGGCCCGGGGCGGGTGGGGGCGATGACGAGTAAGAGGCGTGCGATGGGCCCCTCCGCCTTCGCTACGCTCCGGCACCTCCCCGGCGAATCCGGGGAGGGAAGCCGTGCAGCCCTCCACCGGTCGGAATATGCGACGGAAACCAACCGTGGTGCTTGGTGGCACGGCTTTCCTCCCCAAGTTGGTTGGGGAGGTGCCCGTCGCAAACCAGAAGCAGTAGAGCAGTCCCATGGAACAGTCCGCCAAAAAATACCACCGCTCCACTCCCCGGAAGCTTCCCTTAGCCTCCGAGACGCGCGGTGAAATTCGTATTTCCGGGGCTCGCCAGCACAACCTGCGGGATCTGACGCTGACGATTCCGAAGCAGAAGCTGGTGGTGTTCACCGGGGTGAGCGGCTCGGGCAAGTCGTCGATGGCCTTCGACACGCTGTATGCCGAGGGGCGTCGCCGATACGTCGAGAGTCTTTCGACCTACGCCCGGCAGTTCCTCGGCCAGGTCGAAAAGCCGGAGTTCGACCAGATCACCGGGCTTAGCCCCACCATCTCCATCGAGCAGAAGACCACGGGGACCAACCCCCGCAGTACGGTGGGTACGATCACGGAGATCCACGACCACCTGCGGGTGTTGTGGGCCCGGCTGGGCACCCAGCACTGCCACAAGTGCGGTGAACAGGTCGAAGCGACGAGTGAAGACGCCGTCGTCGAACAGCTCGCTTCGCTGCCGGAGGGCACGAAGTACATGCTGATGGCTCCGTTGGTGCGCAACCGGAAGGGCGAGTACCGCGAGTTGTTCGAGGATCTGCGCAAGAAGGGATTCGTCCGCGCCCGTATCGACTCAGAGATCCGGGAGCTCGACGACGTGGAGATGCTCGATCTGCACACCAAGCACGACATCGACGTCGTCGTCGACCGGCTGATCGCCAGAGAGGGCATCAGCAGCCGGCTTCGAAACAGCGTCGCCCAGGCGCTGGAGGTGGCAGACGGCAAACTGCTGGCGGTGGTGCCGCCGGGCGAAGAGGTGGACTGGGAGGACGACGAGAAGCTGTTTAACGTCGACCGCTCCTGCCCGGGCTGCGGCATTTCCTTTCCTGAGCTGACCCACCAGAGTTTTTCGTTCAACAGCCCGGTTGGGATGTGCCGAACCTGCGAGGGCATCGGCACCACACCCCAGGTGGAGCCGTCGCTGCTGGTGGTCGACCCCACGAAGACGGTGCGCGAAGGGGCGGTGGAGGCGATCGGCTATGAGCCGGGCACGAAGAGAAGCGAGTTTCGCTGGGCCGACGAGGTCAAGACGCTGTGGGAGAAGCTGCTGACCTCCGAGAAGGCCGGCTCCGTCGATCTCGATACGCCCTACGAAGAGCTCGATGACGACGAACTGCAGTTTCTTTTGTACGGCCCGCAAGACCGCAAGAAGGGATACCGCGGTTTCGTCGGGGTGGTTCCCTTCGTGGCGAAGAAGGCGGAGGATGCGGCGACGAAGGGGGCCCGTGAGTTTTTCAAGGAGTTTATGGGCCGGTCGACCTGTCCCGGATGCGAAGGCGCGCGGCTTCGGCCCGAGAGCCGGGCGGTGCGGTTTCGCGATGTGTCGATCGCAGAGCTGAACAGCACGGATGTGGTCGAAGCGCGGCAGCTTTTCGACCAGGTTGAGTTGGAGGGCCACGAGATCATCATCGGAGAGGAGCTAATCGCCGAGTTGCGGCGCCGGCTTCGATTTCTGGTGGAGGTGGGGCTTGGCTATCTGACGCTGAACCGGCCGGCGGCGAGCCTATCGGGGGGCGAAGCCCAGCGCATCCGGCTGGCGAGCCAGCTCGGAAGCGAGCTGTCTGGTGTGCTCTACGTGCTCGACGAGCCGAGCATCGGGCTGCACCAGCGCGACCACAACCGGCTGTTGTCGACGCTCGAAGAGCTGCGCGACGAGGGCAACTCGGTGATCGTCGTGGAGCACGACCGGGAGACGATGGAGCGCGCCGACATGCTCGTCGACTTCGGGCCCGGCGCCGGCACCGAAGGCGGCGACATCGTGGCGATGGGCTCCCGGGAGATGATCGAGCGGTCCGACGACAGCGTCACCGGCGAATATCTGGCGGGCCGAAAGTGGCTGGAGTGGCCCGAAGAGCGGCGGGAGCCGAAGGAGGGCATCACCGTCCGCGGTGCGCGCCACAACAACCTCAAGGATGTAGACGTTCACATCCCGTCGGAGGCGTTCGTCTGTGTCACCGGAGTGTCGGGAGCGGGCAAGTCGAGCCTGGTCAACGACATTCTGTACCCGGCGATCGCCCGGCGGGTTTACTTCAAGCACCGCACCGTCGGGGAGCACGACGGGCTCGACGGCATCGAAAAGTTCGACAAGATCATCGAGATCGACCAGAGCCCCATCGGGCGCACGCCCCGGTCGAATCCGGCGACCTACACGAAGGTGTTCGACCACATCCGCAAGTTCTTCGCCAACCTGCCCCAGGCGAAGATGTACGGGTTCACCAAGAGCCGGTTTTCCTTCAACGTCAAAGGCGGGCGCTGTGAGGCATGCAAGGGGGCGGGCAACAAGAAAGTGGAGATGAACTTTCTGGCCGACGTGTACGTTCCCTGTGACACCTGCCTTGGTCGACGGTTCAACGACGCGACGCTGCGGGTGCGCTACAAGGGCCACTCCATCGCCGACGTGCTGGCGATGACCATCGCCGAGGCCGCCGAGTTGTTCGAAGTGCACCCGCGGGTCCGGCGGTATCTGCAGACGTTGCTCGATGTGGGGCTCGACTACATGAGGCTTGGCCAGGTGTCGCCGACGCTGTCCGGCGGGGAAGCCCAGCGGGTGAAGCTGTCGCGGGAGCTGGCCAAAGTGGCTACGGGCGAGACGATGTACATCCTCGACGAGCCATCGACGGGACTTCACTTCGAGGATATTCGCAAGTTGCTCGGCGTGATCGACCAGCTCGTCGATGCGGGCAACACGGTGGTGATGATCGAGCACAACCTGGACATCATCGCCTGTGCGGACTGGGTGATCGATCTCGGTCCGGAGGGCGGCGCCGACGGCGGGCATCTCGTCGCCGAAGGTACACCCGAAGAGGTCGCGAAGGTTCAGGAGAGCTACACCGGTCGGTATCTGGCTCAGCATTTTGAGGAAGTTGGAACATGAGTGATGAAGACCTTTCCCACGTCGTTCCCTTTGAGACGGCCGACGGCTCCACGACACTGCACGACACCGAGCGGGACGTGCACTATCGCTCCCATCACGGGGCGGTCCAGGAGTCGCGTCACGTCTTTTTGAAGGGCACGGACATCATCAACCACACCGGGATCTGGCGGGTTGCCGAGCTCGGCTTCGGTGCGGCTGTGAACTTCGTGCAGACCGTGGAGGCGTTTCGCGACG
>SKMT01000066.1 GCA_007120915.1 Myxococcales bacterium
CTTGTACGCAAGCGCCTCGCCGAGACCATCGCCGACGATTTCGATATCGGCGACGACGCGATCATCGGCGATGAACCGGAGACCAGCGTCGCCCGTGGCGCTGCGCTACACGCTGCCGCCGTCTGCCCCTGCCGCTTCGACTCCGACGACGTCACCGTCTCAATTACCGACTTTCCGTCGGACAACCCGGATCGACATCTCATCGGCCATGTCGACATCGGCGGTGACGTCTCACCTGCCGAAATCGCCTTCGGCGCCGGTGATCACACCCGAACCACCGCGCTGGAAGGCCGCACCGAACCGCTGCGGTTTTCCATCGACGGCATTCGAGGCACCAAGTTGGACCCTGTGGACTCGCCGCTGGTGACCACCGTGCTGCGCCGCGGCGGCGCCGACGTTCGCGGCCCCTTCCAACTCTGGATTCCCGACCGACCCGAGGGTGCAAAACCGGCGCCTGCGCTGGCGCTGACCAATCCGGCCGTGCTGGCAAAGGA
Organism: Myxococcales bacterium; assembly: GCA_007120915.1. GTDB lineage: Bacteria > Myxococcota_A > Bradymonadia > Bradymonadales > Bradymonadaceae > SLJM01. The sequence goes on from SKMT01000066.1 coordinate 495, forward strand.
CATCAACGTGGAGGTCGTCGAACAGGGCAAGCCGGCGCGCTACACCCTGGTTGAAAGCGGCGCCCACCTGCCGACGACGGTCAACCGCAGGCTGGTCACCGGTGACGAATCAGGTGCTCTGGTGTTGCGGCTGTTCCAGCACCGGCTGCCGATTCACACCATCGCCATCCCCCTGCCGGAAAACACCGAACCGGGCACCCCCATCGAGCTGACGGTGGACATCGATCAGGCCATGAACATCACCGCCTCCGGGGTGGTCGACACCAGAAGTTTCGAAGCCGACATCGACCGTCCCGCCGCCCCCCGACGGCGAGAATGGGAGGAGATCGAAGCGCTTATCGACCGCATCGACGGCGTCGCCGACAGGCTCTGGGGTGCAGAAAAGAGGCGTTTCCAGCGACATAGCGACAACATCAAAACGGGCATCCGCGCCGCGTTGCGCCACGACCCACGCCGGCTTCAAGTGCTGGCGCGTCGGCTCCACGCGTTGCTCGAAGACTACGCCCCCGGCCCGGGACGAACCCCCGGGAAACGCCGCGTCGACCAGCTTCTGGAGACCATCCGCCGGCTTGTGTTCGCCGCCGATGACGAACGGCTCGGAAGAACCCTCGACGAGTGGCGTCATAAACTCGACGAACTCGCCTCCGATGTCGACGCCGCCTGGGCCGGTGACGATGACGGCGCCTGGCGCGATGTCGCCGATCGGGTCCAGGCGCTCTACGAAAGCGTGGCACAGGACGAGTTCATGTTCCGGCGGCGCAACCCAAAGCTGTACGCCCGTACCCTCTACGACACTACCGCCGACCGGCTCTCCACGCTCGAATCGGATCTAAAACAGTTCAACTTCGCCTCCGATCCGGAGGCGGGCAAACTACAGCGCGGTGAAATCCGTCGGATCCGCGACAACCTCTCCGACTATCGCCGACGGCTGCCCGACTCCACCCCGTCGGCCGATGATGTCTCGCAACTCGAAAAGCTCGCCCGCTCCGTCACGCATCTGGAACGGCGCCTCGATCGAGTGCGAACGCTGGGCGTACCCCGCGCTGACGAACCATCGGGAGGTGATGAATGAACCGGTGGCAACAGACACGCATTCGACGGTACCGCAGCAAGGTCGACCGGCTCGTCGACGCCGGTGAACACTCCCGCGCCCTCACCGCAATCATCGACTTCGCTCAGTGGGCCGACGGGAACATAGAAGACACCGACATCTGGCTGGAGATGACCGTCTCAGCAACACGCATCGTCGCTCACCTCGAAGATCCGGCCGAATACCGCGCCTTCCTCGCCCATTTCGCCGCCCCCTTTCTGGGAGAGGACAGCCGCCCACGCGTTGAGTTGCTCGACGCCTTCGCCTCCATCGCCAGCGACGTCGAACCGTCGGTGATGGGCTCCATCGGAACCTGGCTGACCGATGCCCGCCCCGACTGGCCACTGGGTCCCTATCTGTACGCTCACTTCGCGGAGGTGGCGCTTCGCCAGGCAGACACTGCACCGACACCACTACGCATCGCCGACCACTTCGAGATGGCGGCCCGACGCGCCCACCGCATCGATGATGCTGCCTGGCGGTTACACAACCGACTTCGGCTCGGATCGATTCTGCTGACCACCGGAGCGGACCGACGCCGCGGCCGGCAGATTCTGGGTGAACTCGACTGGTCTCAACTCACCGGAGGCGAGCAGTTGTGGATGGTCGTGTCGCTCGCGGCATCGAGCCGCTGGACCGACCGGATGCGGGCGATGGACATCCTGCTCGATCTACACCAGTCCATCTCTTCTGCTCGCCCCGACGCTGCCCGGCTGGCCACCCGCGACCTGCGCCACGCCGCCTCCACAGTGGTCAAACTCGCCGGGCTCGACCTGCCGGAGGCCGAACAGCGCCGACTCGAGGAGTTATCCGAAACCCTCTTTTCCGGCGATGAGCGCGACCGCTGGAAGAACTTCCTCGTCTCTCGTGGCCAGTTGTCGAAAGTCGCCGCCCTTCCCTTCGACCAGACCGACGAAGTTCTGGGACTGCTCGAGAAACTGGGCGCTGTCTATCCCGACCGCTGGGAGCCGGCGACGCGCCGGTTCCGCATCCTACGCGCCGGTTACAACGGCGACTATCACTCCTCGAAATCTGTGCCCACCCCACAGCGCCACGACCGCCGGCTGCCCGTCGCCGACACGGTGGCGCAAATCCTCGACCAACTCGCCGGGGGCGAAGCCGACGATGACGCCAGTCTCCCCAGCTTGTTTGATGAACTCATCGAAGTCCTCGACGGCTTTCAGACCGGTGGCGACACCGCCGCTGCCCGCCCCGTCGCGCTGGTCTGGGATCGGCTCCTCGACGACGACACAGACATCGATCTGGAAAACTTCGAAGAACAACTGACCGAACTGGCCCGCCACCACACCACCATCGCGCCACCACCCAGTTATGGCTGGTGGACCCTGGCCGCACACCTCTTCGACCACGAGTTGCACCGAGCTGCCAACGTCGTCGCCGAAGCCGCCCGGGTCGCCGAACAACCCGACGCCGATGACCAGATTCGCGACTACGTCGCATCCCACGCCTTTCACTGTGCCGTCGACCGCACCGACACCGCCGCCACGCAGAGGTGGCTGAATGAACTTCCACAGCAGTAACCGGAACGTGCTTTGCCTTCCGCAACGCTTCATTCCCAATCAGGACGGACACGGGGTGCAACCGTTCGAAGAATATGATCGAAGCCCGGGGGTGGTTACAAAGGTTTTCAAAAAGACGTAACCTGCTGATATTGCTGGACATCACGCTCTCCGGAAGGGTCGTGCCAGCAGGGCCATACGAAACTTTGGGGGGCAAAATCTCGACAATAGATCTGCGGGCCCCGCCGGTGTCTGTCTCAGATACCTGCGGCGGATCTTGCGAACATCGAAACCGACGAATCGATCTGGACGTCGGTCCCGGTAAATTTTTCAAATGGCCATGCCGGGGCCGCCCGACGGTGAGAGGAGACGAGACACTGAGATGATTCCAGCAGATTCGACAATTTCACCTGCGGCCGGAGCCGGCCTCGTTGTCGGCTACGGGTTTGGGGGGCGTAGTTCGCGTAAGACCTGTACGATTTGGGCTGCAACTACGTCCCCGGCAAGGCGGGA
>SKMT01000052.1 GCA_007120915.1 Myxococcales bacterium
CCGCAGCCCGGGCTTCCGGTTCAGCACCGAGGCCATCAACTTTGACGAGCAAACCCGCCCGGGGGAAGGCCGTTGGTTTGTCGTGGAACTGGAAGATCCGTCGAGGCCGCAACAGCCACATCATTTCGATTATGTGGTGTGCAACTACCTCGACCTGGTCGCCTCCGAAGGCGATAGCCAGGCCGACGTTGTCGGCAGGATGCGCCGGTTTCTGGAGTCGAACCGGGCGCTGAAAGAATCGTTCGTGAATCTGGACTGCAAGGGGACTCGACAACTGGTCGAACAGGCGGCGTTGAGACCGACGGGATATGCGTTGCAGCACCGCGCTGAATTCCGGGCCGGCGTCATCGAAGGTGACAACGCCGATGACATCATCGAGCTTCGGGCGGCTCATCGCGACGACCCGCTGGGCAGCTTCGAGCTGTCGATTCCGGGAAGCTACAACGCCATCAACGCTCTGGGGGCAGTGGCCGTCGCCTCGCGGCTCGGCGTGGCACCGGAGGTCATCGCCGATGCCCTCCGAGACTATCGCGGGCTGCAAAACCGCTATGCCGTCTCCTCCGGCGGGGGGGTGACCATCATCAAAGATTTTGTGCAGAACCCGGCAGCGTTGCGCAGGGTGGTGCGCTCCACGGCCAGCGGAACCGAACAGAATGTGATCGCCGTGTGGGCGGGAGATGACACCGGGGTTGAGGCAGCCGTTGACGATTACGCCGATGCGTTCCGGGACTGCCACCAGGTGTTCGTTTTGGGGCGTGATGACATGTTCCCGGCCGATGCACTGGTGGGGGCAATCCGGGAGCGTGGCGTCGATGCCGACGTGATTGCCGAACAGAGCGTGGTCGACCGGGTTGTCGAACATGCCGGCGCCGGCGACCGGATCGCCTTTCTGGGAGACGACGCATTCCTGAAGCAGGCCGATCACGTCCAGGCCGAATTTGTCGCCCGCGCCGGGCAGGCTCCCCCCGAACAACAACAGCAGCGGTTCGATAGCCCGCTGAACGAAGGAGACGACTGAGATGGCGTCGAACTGGCTCGATTTTACGCGGTATGCCGTCTGGGGGCTGGGCCGAAGTGGTAAGGCAGCAGCGAACTTGCTGGCGCGCCACGAAAAGAACGTCGTCGCCAGTGACATCCGATCCGAAGAACAGCTCGCTGCGGATGTCGGCGACCTTCATGAGGATGTCGAATGGGTCGCCGGTGAAAACGTGTTTGCCAACGCCGAGGTCATTGTCACTTCACCGGGGCTGAAACCGGGGCTTCAGTTGTTCGAGGTTGCGCGTCAACGGGGGATCCCGGTGATCTCGGAGGTCGATCTGGCCTTCGACGCCAGCAACGCGACGTGGGTGGGCATCACCGGCACCGATGGAAAGACCACCACCACGGGGCTTGTGGGTGCGATGATTGAAGCGGCGGGCCGACAGCATGTGGTCGCCGGTAACATCGGCACCGCGCTGTGCGACGTCGTCGAAGATGTCGATGAGCGAGGCGTAGTCGTCGCCGAGATCAGCGCCAACCAACTGTGGAGCTGCCACCATCTGGCCGTCGACTCCGCCGCGATCACCAACATCGCTGACGACCACCTCGACTACTTCGATGATTTCAGCGAATACCCGGCGGCAAAATATCGGCTTGTACGCCTGCAGGGAGACGAAGGTGTGGCCGTACTGCCGGGCGGAGACGATGAGATCCGTGCCGCACTGTTCGGGCATGTCAGCGACGATGTCACCTGGTTTGGGGTTGAATCAGATCTGCAGTCTGAATTGCAGCAGGTGGTGTATTTTGACGAGCATGGTGAGGGCTGGTGGCACAACGAAGACGAACGCCACCGCTGGTTCGACGACTTCGGAACGACGCATCTGTTCGGGCCCCACAACCAGCGAAACGCCGCTTGTGCCGCTGCCCTTGCGCGGTCTGTGGGAACCGAGTGGGACTGTATCGCCGAGGGGTTGCGAAACTATCAACCGCCGCCGCATCGGATGCAGCCGGTCGGCCAGATCGACGGGATCACTTACATCGACGACTCGAAGGCCACCAACGTCCACGCCTCGCTCGCCGGGCTCGAAGGTGTGCAACCACCGCTGGTGGTCATCGCCGGGGGCCGCGACAAGGGGCTCGATCTGAGCGAATGGGCAGCAGTTGTGGCCGAAAAGGCCGACTGTACGGTGGTCATCGGCGAGATCACCGACCGGATGACACGGCTGCTAGAACAGCGGGGCGGCCGCGTGTTTTGTGCCGATACCCTGCCGGAAGCGGTCACCCGGGCCCACAACGAGAGTGGGCCGGGCACCACGGTGGTGCTTAGCCCGGCCTGTTCGAGCTACGACATGTTTTCGAGTTATCGGCAGCGGGGAGAGGTGTTCCAGAAGGCAGTACAAAAACAGGCCGGTCAGCACGAAGAGTGCTGAGCCGGCCTGTTTGAATGGGGCATAGATGTAGCAGTCTGGTCAGTCGCCCATGGTGATCAGCAGATCGTCTTCGTCGACGGCCTCTCCCTCTTCGACGTGAATCTCCTCGACGGTGCCACTGGCCGGAGCCTCCACGGGCATCTCCATCTTCATCGATTCCAGAATGATCAGGTCGTCGCCTTCGTCGACCTCATCGCCGACTTCGACGACGATTTTCCAGACCGTTCCGGTGATGTGTGCTTCCACTTCCTGGGCCATCTGCAACCTCCACTATTGAGTTCATTTCGCCGGGAGCGCCGACGTTGATTTGATTCATTTATCGCAGGCTCATCACCACCCCGCGCGGGGCAATCACTGGATGTATGGATCGCACAGGGACCGGAAAAATGCCAGTGCTTCGGTACTGTGCGATCCAGGCGCCCGGTCACCGGTAGCGAACCTCTTGGAGGGCGACGGGCGACCGGGAACGGGCGAACCTCACAGATACTCGTCTTCGAGCCAACTGGTGTGGACATCGCCGGCGCGGAAGTCCTCGTGATCGAGCACTTCCAGGTGCATCGGAATGTTCGTGGTCAACTCCCCGATGTGATAGTTCTTCAGCGCCGTTTTCATCCGCTCGATGGCCGCGTCCCGGTCGGCTCCGTGGGTGATGACTTTGGCGACCATCGGATCGTAGTGGGGCGTGACCTTGTAGCCGGCGGTCACCCCGGAGTCGACACGGATGCCCTCACCGCTGGGCTCGCTGTACTCACCGATGTTGCCCGGAGCCGGCATAAACCGCTTGTCCGGGTTCTCGGCGTAGATTCGGCACTCGATGGAATGACCATCGATGGACAGTTCGTCCTGCTGGACCTGCAGCGCTTCCCCGGCGGCGATGCGGATCTGCCACTCGACGAGGTCATGACCGGTGATCATCTCCGTGCAGGGGTGTTCGACCTGCAGGCGGGTGTTCATCTCGATGAAGTAGAAATCACCGTTGGGCGACAGGATGAACTCCACGGTGCCGGCGTTGGTGTAGTCCGCCGCTTCCACCAGATTCAGCGCCGCCTGGCCCATCTGTTCGCGAAGATTTTCGAACTGCGCGGAAGCCGGGGAGGGCGCCTCCTCGATGACCTTCTGGTGACGGCGCTGTACGCTGCACTCGCGCTCGAAGAAGTGCACGGCGTGCCCATCGTTGTCGGCCATCACCTGCACTTCGACGTGGCGGGGATTCTCGATGTATTTTTCGATGTAGAACGTCGGGTCACCAAAGGCGGACTCGGCGCGGCGTTTTGATGTCTCGATCGCTTTTTCCAGCTTGTCGGCGTTTGTCGCCAGGTTCATGCCGATGCCTCCACCGCCGGCCGATGCCTTCACCAGCACGGGATAGCCCAACTGTTCGGCAATCTCATGGGCCTCGTCGACGCTTTCGACGGCACCGTCAGATCCGGGGACGGTGGGGCAGTCGGCGTTGTTGGCAAACTCGCGGGCTGCCGATTTGTTGCCCATCAGCTCCATCACTTCCGGGCGGGGGCCGATGAAGGTGATTCCGGCATCTTCGACGGCGCGCACGAACTCGGGGTTTTCGCTCAACAGCCCGTAGCCGGGGTGAATCGCCTCTGCGTCGTGCTCTTTGGCGGCGTCGATGACCGCTTCGATCTTCAGATAACTATCGGTGACGCGGGCAGGCCCGATTTCGACGGCTTCATCGGCCGCTTCGACATGGGGAGCGCCGGCGTCGGCTTCGCTGTAGACGGCGACGGTGCGGATGCCCATCTTGTTGGCGGTTCGAATGACACGGGCGGCAATTTCGCCACGGTTGGCGATCAAAATCGTATCGAACATCGGATTCTCCTTTCGGTTCAGGGGTCAGCTCATCGGTCACAACCATTGTTGTTAGTGGTTACTAACAAAAGCAGATTGGGTGGTCAACGGGGGAGGGCGGGTGGTCGGTGGTCGGTGGTCGGTGTTGGGTGGTCGGTGGTGGGGGTTAGAGGTAGTTGAGGGCCTCGGCAGATGTACGGGCGGCGCGGGCTCCCTGTCCAACGGCGACGGCGATGGAGGGCAGAACGGTGGTGGTGACATCTCCCGCTGCGAGCACCCGCTCGTCAGAGGTGTAGCCTCGTTGGTCGACGACAACATAGCCCTCGTCGTCGGTTTTCAAGTCTTCGCACCCGGCGGGGAGTACGGGATCGACGCCGATGCGCACAAACAGCGCCGCAACCTTCATGGTCGCTGGCTCGTCGACGCGCTGCAGGTGTAGTCGGCAGCCATCGTTGGTGGGCTCCACGGCTTCGACGATCGTTGGGATGGGCGCGATGTCGATGGCCGGATGTTCTCGCACCTGCTCAACGAAGGCGGGTCTGGCGCTGAAATCAGGGTTTCGCAGAAGCATGGTCACCCGGCAGCCGTGAGAGGCGAGGCGGATGGCGTTTTCGAACCCGGCATCCCCGCCGCCGACCACGGCGACGTCGCGTCCGGCAAATCTGGCGCCGTCCGATGTGGCACTCTGGCTGACATATCCGTCGTCAAGCCCCTGCTGTTCGCCGGGAACACCGAGTTGGCGATAGCGTGTACCCGTGGCCAAAAGGACAACCTCGTAGCGCATCATGTCACGACCGTCGAAATTCACGGCGACGTGATCGGGCCCAGGGCGAATGCGCTCGACTGTCGCCTCGCGCACAGCAAGCCCCTGGTCGTTTAACGGCTGGCGAAATGATTCCACCAACTGGGCACCGTCGTCGAAACTGCCCGCTGCGTAGTTGGTAATCTGGTTGTGGACCCGGTGCAGCATCCCGCCGATGTCACCGCTGCTGTCTACCCAGTCGAAGGGCACACCGAAGTCGTTGAGCCACAACGCGGCGCTGATCCCGGCGGGGCCGGCGCCGACGACGAGTACGGCAGCGGGCGCATCGGTCATAGCGAAGGACCGGCGCGGTTGAATTCATCCAGAAGTTGCCCCCTGAGCGAACCGTCGGCCAACTGTCCGCGTCCGGCGATGGAGATCAACTCCCCGGTCTTCTCGGCGCCGCGCATCTCCATGCAGAGCTGTCGGGCGCGAAGTCGCACCAACACCCCACGGGGGTTGAGCGTCTCTTCGATGTGTTCCGCGATCTGCGCGATCATCCGCTCCTGGACCTGAGGCCGTCTGGCGAAATGGTCGACGATGCGGGCGATGCTGCCAAACCCGACCATCTGTTCGGCCGGAAGATAGGCGACGTCGACGGTGCCAAAGAAGGGCAACAGGTGATGGGCGCACATGCTCTGGAAGGGGAGCGCGGCGATGACCACCGGATCGGGATCTTCGTGCGTCTTCGGGGGAGCGAAGGTGCTGGGGGAGGGGGGATCGGTGTGCAGCCCGGCGAACAGCTCGCCGAACAACTCGGTGACCCGTTCGGGCGTGTCGGCGAGTTGGTCGTCGACGCTGGCATCGAGCCCCAGTGACTTCAGAAACGCGCGGAGATGATCGGCGGGCTGATCAGTCATGGGCAAAGCCGGGGTGTCAGAAACTACAGAAGCGAGTTTTGCGACGGCTTAAAGGGTACCCCCAGATGCTGGAACGCCGACGCGGTGGCGATGCGCCCGCGCGGGGTGCGCTGGATGAAGCCCTCCTGGAGCAGATAGGGCTCGACCACCTCCTCGATGGTGTTTTTCTCCTCGCCGATCGACGAGGCGAGCGTGTCCAGCCCCGCGGGACCTCCGTCGAACTTGACCACCAGCGCATCCAGATACAACCGGTCCAGATAGTCGAACCCCGCCTCGTCGACCTCCAGTCGTTCGAGCGCATGGTCGGCCAGATCGGCGTCGATTAGTTCGATTTCGTCGACCACCGCGTAGTCGCGCACCCGGTTGAGCAGCCGATTGGCAATACGGGGCGTGCCCCGGCTGCGGCGGGCGATCTCGTGGGCGCCGTCGTCGGTAATCCCGATGCCCAGAATCCGCGCCGAGCGCTCCACGATGCTCTTGAGTTGCTGTTCGTCGTAGTAGTCGAGCCGGGCGACATAGCCGAAGCGGTCGCGCATCGGCGCGCTCAACAACCCCGAGCGCGTCGTCGCTCCGACCAGCGTGAAGGGCGGCAACGTCAACTTCATGCTCTGAGCGTGGGCCCCTTCGCCGATCATGATGTCGAAGTAGTAGTCCTCCATCGCCGGGTAGAGGTTCTCCTCGACCACCGTGTTCATCCGGTGGCACTCGTCGATGAACAGCAGTTCGTTGTCGCCCAGCGAGGTCAGAATTCCGGCCAGATCCCCGGGCTTTTCCATCGCCGGGCCGCTGGTGACGTGGATGTCGACCTGCATCTCCTCGGCGAGGATGTGGGCCATCGATGTCTTTCCAAGCCCCGGGGGACCAGACAGGAGGACGTGATCGAGCGACGCGCCGCGCTTGCGGGCCGACTCCGCCATCACCTGGAGGTTCTCCTTGATGGCGTTTTGGCCGACGAAGGCATCGAAGTTTCGGGGGCGAAGATTTTCTTCGACGTCGTCATCTTCGTCCACGCGCGTCGATTCGATGGTGGGGTCTCGTGACATCACAAAGGGCGGTAGAAGTCGCTACAAATGTCGATTCGCCCAACAGGGCGGGGCGATGATACTGAAATATCGTTTAGTGTGGCAACTGGCACGACTCAAGTCCCAAGACCCACGACCCAAGACCTAAGACACACGACCCGAGACTCAATTGAGCGCCTTCAGCGCCTTGCGCACCAGGTCTTCGACGGAGTCGTCGTCATCGGCGTCGGACGCGAGGTCTTTGACCACATCGTCGATGGTCGAGGACTGATAACCCAGGTTCAAAAGCGCCGAGCGAAGGTCGTCGTGACGGGCATCTCCGTTGGGGCTTGCAGCACTTCCGGGGGCGTCGAGTGCCAGGTCGTCGACCTTGTTCTGCAGCTCCAGAATCAGCCGTTGTGCCGTCTTCTTGCCGACTCCGCTGATGCGCTTGAAGGTGTTGATGTCCTCGCTGTGCACGGCGCGCACGATCTCGCCGGGAGTCAGCTCCGAGAGCGCGGCAAGCCCGGTGCGGGGGCCGACGCGGCTGACGTTGGTGAGAATCCGAAACAGCTTGCGGTCGTCCCGGGTGGCAAACCCGTACAGATCGATGGCGTCTTCGCGAACACTGGTGTGGATCCACATCGACACCCGGCCGTCGTCGCCGGGCCGCAGGCGCCCGGCGGTTCCGGTGGGTACATGAATCTCGTAGCCCACCCCGCGAACATCGAGGATCACCCAGTTCAGTTCGGTGGTGTGAAGTCGTCCTGTGAGATGACCGATCATGGCACTGCTTCGGTTTGTGGGTCGTCAGTTACGCAAGTCGTTGTTTGAATCCGGCGGCCTGGCTGTGACAGATGGCCACTGCCAGGGCATCGGCGGCGTCCTCGGTGAGCTTGCCCTCCAGATTCAGGCGCATCTCCACCATGCGCATCACCTGGCGTTTGGGGGCGCGGCCGTTGCCGGTGGTGTTTTTCTTGACCAGCGCCGGGGCGTAGTCGTGCACCTCCAACTGGAGATGCCGAAGCGCCAGCACCGCCACCCCGCGCGCCTGGCCGAGCTTGATGGTCGACCGGGCGTTGTGAGCGGTGAAGATCGACTCGATGGCCGCTTCGTCGGCCGACCACTCTTCGAGCACTTGGTGCAGGCCGTCGTAGATGATTTCGAGCCGTTCGTTGAAGGTTTCCGCGCCGGTGGCGTTGATGCGCCCGCTGGCCAGGTGTGTAAGCTCCTGGCCGTCCTTCTGGACGATGCCATAGCCGGTATAACGGCTTCCGGGGTCGATGCCGATGATGCGCACGGTACTGCTCCGTGGGGAAAGACGTCTGAACAAAACCCGACAGCTACTCGGACTCACACCACTCGTCGAGCCAACCTTCCAGGCAGCGGTCGATCAGGTCACGGCATCCGCGAAACACCTCGGCGTTGTGGCCCACCGGGTCCGGGATGCGGCGCAATGTCTTATCGCCACCGTACTGCCACAGCCGCACGATGTCATCGGCAGCGTGTGGGGCGACCCGACGGATGTATTGCTCATGGCGCGGGGCCATCACCAGGATGTCGTCGGCGCGCTGAAGCATCCCCGCCGACAGCCCCTGGGAGCGGTGCTGCTCGATGGTGTCGACCATCGGCCCTCCCAACTCGGCGATGGCGGCGCGGGCGAACTCGGAGGCGCGCCGGTTCTGAATCCCCAGCGTTCCCCCGGAGATCACCATCGCCGATACACCGCGGTGGTTGAGCTTCTGCTTCAGAAGCGCCACGGCCATCGGCGACCGGCAGATGTTGCCGCTGCAAACACAGATGATGCGTCGAGTCGTCATCGTTCCTCAAAAAATCGTCGGTACTCTGGTGGTAAATCAGCGTCGATATCCGACTGATCGACCAACTCGCTCAAATCGGCGCTGCTGAGTGTATGCCAGTACAGCACCCGTTGGTCATCGCCCCCCGAGGTCTGGTCGATCAATCCTGCGAAGGTCTTGGCGGTGTAGGTTGGGTCCAGCTTGAAGTCGATATGTTCATCCCACATCCGCATCGCCGCTTCGCCCGCGGAGGTCGGCTCTCCGTAGCCGTCCCCGATCTGATCGTCGATGATCTCGATATCTCGGGCTCGGATCTTGGGCACGCCCAACCCGCAGTCACGAAGCAGATCGCCGGTACGATTGGCGAGATTGGCCGTGATCATCGGGTTGGCGATGATCTTGTCGACCACGCGCACACCGACCACCCGGGTAACAAGCCCGGCAAGCCTGGTACCCAACACCAGCCCCGCGAGGGTGCCACAGGTGCCGGCGGCTACATAGATGACATCCGGGCAGGGAAGCTCGCCCTCGTCGATCTGATGGGCCAGCTCCAGGGCGGCGTTTACATAACCGAGCACTCCACGGGGAGCGGAGCCACCTCCGGGAATGTAATAAGGATCGTGGGCACGCGACAGCCAGTCTTTGACGTGCTTCTGCAGCATCTTCACCGGCAAGGTGTGCTTGGACCCGACCAGTTGTAGCCGGGGCCGGGTGGTGCTCAGCGCCCGCAGAACGTCGAGTACGTGATCGGTGACCGGCTGCGGAAACTGAAGGGCATGGGGCTGAAGTCCCAACTGGCGAGCATACAACGAGGTCGCCAGCACGTGGTGGCTGCCAATGGCACCGACGGTCCATACCCGGGAGCGGTTCTGGTCGATCGCATCGCCGAGCAAGAATTCGAGCTTTCGTACTTTGTTGCCGCCGTACAACGACGCGGTCCGATCGTCGCGTTTGACCCACAGCCCGCCGATCCCAATTTCGTGGGCCAACTGTTCGTGGGCCACCACCGGAGTGGGCAGCTCAGCAAGCTCGACGTGAGCGAGCTGTTCGGTCTGCGGGAAGCGGCGGAACAGTTCCAGTTGCGTCATCGGTTCTTCCTGTGGATATCGGTGTGTGCCCACTGTGCAGGTAACATGTCGATTGGACTGCTGTCATCCGGTTGGTCGATGTTGACTTCCACTGCTGGCCGGTCATGGTAGTCGGTGTGGTGCAGCTAGAACCAATGCCTCGAACCCAGGACATCTCAATGAGCGAAGAACGCGTTGAATACGATTCGGACAAGCAACTGATCCGGGTGTATCGTACATTCTCCAAACCCAAGACGCTGGTCCCCAAAAAGGAGCTGCGCCGCTGGGGCAAGGTCATCGAGCAGGGAGAAGACGACCAGGGCCGTCCCGTCGACCGCGTGCGCTACGTGTTCGATAACGAAGAGACCGCCCGCTACAACCATCAGTCCGTCGCCTTCAACGGGCTGGAAACCTACGTCGATTCCGACGGTTCAGAACAACCGGTGGACGACGACCCCGACTTTTCGGTGCGCGAGGACTTCGGCATCAGCGGCGACGAGTAGGGGCACCGGTCGGCATTTCTCAGAAGAGCCGGGAAGCGACAAACAACACGGCGATGACCACGAAGACAAGCCCCGCCAGAATCTGAGCGCGGTAATCGATGGGGCCATCTTCGGTGTCGACGGTGTTCTGTTTGCCAGTGCTGGGAACAGAAGGGGCGGAAGCGCCGGGGTAGTTATGAACTGGCGCGGGGTTCTCGATCTCCTGGGCCGGGCTGTGCTGTTGGGCGGGGACCGAATCCTGGTCACGTGACATAGTCGCCGCCGAACCGCTGGCTGTGGTGTCGGCACTGCCGCTGGTGTCGAGGGCCTGTTCGTTGTCGCCAAACTTATTGCCCATCAACACATTTCGGTCCTGTACAGGCGTGGGTGGGACATCTTCGGGGTCTTGCTGGGGCGACGGCAGGCTCTTGACCGGCTGAGAATCTGTCTGTTCTTCGCTGTTCTCCGAGTCATACATCTGAACCACGTCGGTGTCGGCGCGGTACTGGGGGCGCCACTGCTCAATCACCTGCGTTTCATCGTCGGTGACTTCGGAGTTGTCGGTGGAGGCTGCTTCCAGCTCGTAGTCCTGACTGCTCCCGTAGGCTGGCTGAGCACCGGAGTCGATCGCGTTGTCGGTGATAATTTCGGTCTTCTCGACCTCGAAATCATCGAAGCGTTGTTGTGGGAGTTGGTCGGTCTGACCTTCGTCGAAGTCCACCGAAGGGGACTCGTCGGAATCGCGGCCGTTGGGCGGGGACTTGTCGCCGGTGTGGTATTGGTCGGTGGACTCCAGGTCGAGCCGGGGGCTTATCTGTTGGAGCGCAGGTTCCTCGAGGTCAAACAACTCGTCGATGAAGGCGCCGGCGTCCAGGTCGGTGTAGTCCGGCTGCAGTTGCGCCAGCACCCGGGTAAGTTGTCGTTCCATGTGATGAGCGGTCTGGAATCGGTCGTCACGGTCGCGCTGAAGTGCCTTGTGAACAACGGTGGCGAGATCAGCGGGCACATCTGCCCGCCACTTCTGCACCGGTTTGATATCGGCTGTTCTGGCGCGCTCAAGCATCGTGCCCGGGTCGTCGCTGTGACCGTACAATGCCCGACCGGTCAGCATTTCATACAGGCAGACGCCAACGGCGAAGATATCGGAGCGTCGATCCAGTGATTCGTCGAAGGCCTGCTCCGGGGACATATAACCGAACTTGCCCTTGATCACCCCGGTGCTGGTCTTCAGTCGCAGCTCGGAGTTGAACTTGGCGACCCCGAAGTCGATCAGTTTGATTTCTCCAACGGTGCTCACCAGCACGTTCGGCGGGCTGACATCGCGGTGGACAAGCTGCAATGGCTGCCCGTCTGCCCCCAGCCGTGTATGAGCATAATGCAACCCGGTGCAGATGCGACGGGCTACGTGCACGGCGAACGCAATCGGTATCTGGTGTCCGGAACGGCCCGCCTGCATCAGAACCGAGTGCAGATCCCGCCCGGCGATGTACTCCATGACCAGGTAGATCTGGTCGCCGTGGCGCCCCACGTCATAGAGACTGGCGATGTTGTTGTGGCGAAGCCGGGCGACCAGCCGGGCCTCGTCCAGAAGCATCCTCGTCAGTTGTCGACCGCTCGACAGCTCGCGGTGTAGCACCTTGACCACGCAGGGCTGAATGGTCTCGCCTTCATGACGGGCATGGGCCAGAAAGACTTCGGCCATCCCTCCCACCCCCAGGCGTTCGACGAGTTGATAGGAGCCGATCTGTTGATGCACGGGTGCCTCAATGGACAGTTGCTGCGGGTTGGTCCGCGTCGGCGGTTCACTGCGAGTGGGATTCTATCTGACGTGAACAAAAGCACAACCGCATCACAGAAGGCAGAAGACAGAAGACAGAAAAATCCTGATCCCCTTCGGGCTTCACAGGCGTGTGGTCACAGCGGTTGAACTCGCTACGTCTTTCGTCTCTCCAGCATCATCGGGGCATGTGTCGGTTACCAATCATAACACTGTGCGGTGTCTTACTGCCCGAAATCTGGCGCTGGCGACTGAAGGATCTGTCCTCTGTCCGCTGTCTTCTGTCCTGCCGAACCCCACCTATTCTTGACACCTGTGATTGCCGAGCCGTACTATCCGGCCGGTTGATGCGATGATTTCTGGTGGTTGTTGTGATCCGGGCCCGGGTCTTCACGTTTGTAGTATGTCCCACCGGCCGGGCGCGGCGACGTTAGCGCCACCTGCCAACAGACTTCCACACGGAGGACCGTGCCGATGGGAATGGACATTGAACCGGACAAGCTGGACATCGACGAAAAGATTGAGGCATTCATCCTGGAGTTGGGATTTCCCTTCGATCGGGTCGACGACAATCTGTGGCTGGTCCACGATGACATCGACTACATCGAGAACATCGTCATCTATCACAACCCTCCCGTGCTTACATTTCGAATCAAGGTGATGGAGGCCCCCGAAGAAGAGGTGCGCCCGGCGCTGTATAAGCAACTGCTGCAGTTGAACGCATCCAGCATGGTCGCCGGTGCCTTCGGGTTGGAAGACGAGGATGTAGTGCTCATCGAATCGCTTCAGAGCGAGACGATGACCCAGAGCGAATTTCAGGCCGCCTTTGATTCGTTGACGCTGGCCGTACGCGAGCATTACAGCGATCTGAAATCGTTTCTTCGAAGCGGCGACGAAGACGACAGCACCGATGACGAAGAGGGAACGCCCG
>SKMT01000543.1 GCA_007120915.1 Myxococcales bacterium
GACCGCTTCTAATTGGGCCGGGCAGATGCGATCTTTTTCAGACAGCATCGCGCGGGGCACGCCTTACAACACGGAGGCGGCGCCAAAACCTTCCGACAGAGATAAAATGACTTCGCCTTCGGTGTAAATGGTGGAGGTCGGGTGGTGGGTGTTGGGTGGTCGGTGTTGGGTGTTGGGTGGTCGGTGGTTGGGGTGATCGGTGGTGGGTGTTCAGTGGTGGGTGTTCGGTGGTGGGTGGTTGGTTTTCGGTGGTAGGTGTGGGCTGGGAGGTGATATGCCACCCCGGTGGGCCCGTGCGACCGTAGTGCAACGCAGGGAGCGCGGGTGGACGAGGGTGGTATAGCCCCCGGTGGTCGCTGGTCAGTGGACGAGGGTGATACAGCCCCCGGTGATCGCTGGTCAGTGGGCGTGGACGCTGGATCAAAACGAAGGATTGAAGATGCTCGACATACTGCGCAACCGCTTCGGCGGCTCCTGGGACGGAGACGCCCCCGAGATCCACGGGCTGATCGAGACGGCGGGCAAGAAGCTGAAGGTAGAGCTGATGTTCGTGGAAGCTACCGGCAACTGGCAGTGCTCGGTGTTCGACGGCGGCGAGTGCGTCGCCATTGAAAGCGGCAAGCAACCCGTCGAGATCACCGCCCGGGCACTGGCGCAGTGTTTCTGAGTGGGTTTCGGATTCACTTCGACCGCGCCCCCGGCCGCCAGAGGTGTCTACTTCTCAGTTCTCGGATCTCGGATTCACTTTCGCTTTTACTTCCACTTCGGTCGGATGGGTTTCGGACAATCGCCGCGATGCGCGTGTGAACCCGACGACGGAAAGTAAGAGTGGCTCAGCGGTCCCGCGTCTCGTGCGGCGTTGCCTCCTGGGTTTTTAGAGCCCCGCGAGCTTGTCTCGCGGGTGAATCGCTTTGACGAGCTAGCCCGCGACGGCCTCTTCCCCCTTTGTTTGCGGCGGGCTTGTCCCGCCGCTGCGTGTCCCGCGGGTCAAGCCCGCCGGACACGAAAGATATTGGGGGGGCTTCAGGCTAGCTTTTCAAAGCTATTCACCTGCGGCGCAAGGCACGCAGGGCTCTAAAAGACCGTCAAACATGACACTCTCGGCGCCCGATGTAACAGCCAGATGTTATCGGCTCCAATCGGCAGCAGGTACACGAAAGAGCATGGAGCCGATGACATCCCCAGGCCGCGCGAGGAGCGAAGCGACGAAGCGTGGCTGTCATCGCACTGCGGTGGTGTGCGCCAGATCAGCAGCGGCATTCACCCCACCCAGATCATCCCGGCGGCCATCGCCAGCCCGGCGACGAGGTGAAGCTGGATGGTTGTCACGCAGGCGCGTACCAGCTTGCGGCTTTCGAAGTGGCGGAACAGCACCACCGTTGCGTAGATGGCCAGGGGAATGCCGAGCAGAAACAGCGCGGCGCCGGTGGGGAAGATCCCGGCGATGGCGCCGGCTGCAACGATGGCGAATGCAGTGGCGATGATGGCCGCATAGCCCCAGCGGGCGCGGCGCTTGCCGAGTACGACCACCAGGTGGTTCTTGCCCGTTTTGGCGTCCGATGCGGCGTCGGGAAACTCGTTGATCCAGAGGATGGCCGTGGTCAAAAGCCCGATGGGAACGCCCAGCGCGAAGTCGACCAGCCCCACCGTGCCTGTGATGGCATAGACGGTGCCGCCGACCATCAGGGGGCCGAAACTGAGCCCGATAAAGAGCTCACCCAGCCCCTTGCGGGCGACCAGTCGAAGCGGTGGGGCGGTGTAGAAGTAGGCGGCGAATAGTCCGGCGAGTCCGAAGGCGATGATGCCGGGGCCGGCCATCCAGGTCAGCACCCCGCCGATGGTGGTGGCCAGAACGGAGGCGACGATGCCGACGTTGCGCATCCCCTTCGCCGAAATCAGTCCCATCTCAATCGCCCGGCTGCCCCCGGAGTACTGCTGGAAGTAGTCGTTGTTCGCCTGGTCGGTGCCGCTTTTCCAGTCGTAGTAGTCGTTGAACGTGTTCGCTGCGACCTGAAGAAGCGCCGCGCCCAATAGGGCGAGCAGAAACGCCGCCCAGCCAAAGCCGGCGCCCGTCGCCGCCACCCAGGCGGCGCCGATGGCCACGGGTACCATCGCCGCCGTCAGAAAGGGCGCTCGTGTGATGACCAACCCGGCCAGAAGCCGGGTGGTCCAACTGATCTCGGGCATCGCCTCCTCGACGGGGGTGTCTTCGAGCTTGCGGGTCATCCCGCAGTAGCCGATCTGCTCGCCGTCGCGTTTGGTGGGCCGGATGCGGATGTGGGCGGGAAACAACTCGCCGTCTTTGTTGCGAAACACTGTGTCCGTCTCGAATTCGCCCTCCTCGGCGGCGGTGTCGAGCCAGTTTTCCACATGGCCAAGCACCACCAGCCCCGGCGAAAACAGAGAGACCCTCTCTTTGCCGATCACCTCCTCGGCGTCGTACCCAAAGATGCGCTCGGCGCCTTCGTTGAAGGTCTCGATGCGACCCTCCATATCGCAGGTGATGACGCTTTTTACTTTTCGCTCCGTCATGGTTTCTCCGGTTTCTGTGTGATCATCGCCCGTAGGTCGGCAACCAACCTCTATCGCTTCGGCGTGTGTAACCAAGAGGAGATAGGGAGATTAGGGGGATTGGGGGATTTGATTTTGTTCGCCGACACTTCGTGTCAGAGAACGTCACTGTCGCTGACGTCGAGGCGGGCGGTCTTCATGAAGATGTTGAGCGCCTGTTTCATCAACCCGGCGAGCCGGCGCATCCGCTCGATGCGCTCGATGGTCTGGTCGTCGACGTCGTCGTCGAGTTTGGCGAGCCGCCAGGCGTCCTCCAGATCGGTGAGCACCCGCTGTACCAGTGCGCCCTCTCGCTCGCGCAGCACGCGAGTGATCATCTCCGTAAAATCGGTGCGGGCGGCGAAGCGGTAGGGCCCGGCGTCATCGCCGAGTTTCTCGATGACGTCCCACTCTTCGAGCTCGCGGGTGATCATGGAGACCGCCCCTTTCGACAGCTCCAGGGACTCACGCAACTGGGTCGACGAGAGGGCGCGTCCGTTCAGATACAGAAGCGCCCACACCCGCCCGTGGTTGCGCTTAAACCCCCAGAAGTCGATGACGTCGCCGACGGCCTCCACGATCAGCGACTGCCATCGCGGCATCGGCAACTGGGAGGGGGTGGTGTTGGAGCCGTATCCGCTCATCCCGTCTCTCTTCGGTTGGTGGGGCGGTTTGCATGGGCCAGTTGGCGCAGCATGTCACACCAGTGGCCGATGCGCCGGCCCCCGGGGCGTTCGGCCAGGTTGCCCAGCGCGTCAGTGGCCCGGTCCAGATGATGGTCGATGCGTTCGATGGTCGTGTCGGGGGCGGCGCCGGCGACGATGCGGTCGGCGATGTCGGCCAACCGGGGGTCCGCCGCAGATTCGGCGGACCACAGCGCGTCAAGCTGCTGGTACACCGTCGAATCATCCTGGCGGGCCACAGCGACGGGAAAGGAGGGGTTGGCGGTGTGGAGGTCGATGAATTCGTCGTCCGTGCCTCCCTGCAACTCCGTGAGATCGTCCATCAGTTGGAACGCCAGACCCAACTGGCGGCCGCAGTCGCGCATCCGGTC
>SKMT01000574.1 GCA_007120915.1 Myxococcales bacterium
CAACTCAGGAGACGACCACTCTTGCGTCGTCACAATCAAGCGGCCCCCAAATAAACAACCGTGAAGGGCGGGGCCGGGGCTGGGGCCAGGGAGCCGCGACCGACGGAAACCGATCACACCCCTCACGACCCGTCTGCTTGATCGGTGCACCCACACGCGCTATCAACGCAGGCGTTAACGGTAGTAAACGAACGGGCAACGAATAGCGAACCGGTCTCGGTTGTTGGATGAGCGACGACTGCAGACGTGGCGACCTGTTTGAAGGCGCCGAACTTCGACCGTCGGGCCAGATATGCTGACGCTTTACACGGTGTGTTTGATTCTCGGGGGAGCGTTCGTGCTTCTGTCGGTGTTCGCCGGGATCGGTGACGCCGACGTGGATATCGAAGCGGATGCCGACATCGATTTCGATGCCGATGTAGACGTTGATGCCGACGTCGATATGGATGCCGATGCCGATGTGGACGCCGATGCCGACGCCGATGCGGACACCGCCGGAGATTTCGAGGCGATTCGTACCCGGAAGTTCCGTCCCTGGCTCAGTTTCAAGTTCTATACCTTTGCGTTGGCCTTTTTTGGGCTGACCGGGCTGGTGCTCAGTCAGTTCGGCGGGGTGATGGAGCCCTTCGTGGCGGTGATTGCCTCGGTGATGGGACTGATGTCGGGGCTGGCAGTCTCCTATCTGATGCACTATATCGACAAGGGAAGTGCTACTGCCCGTGCGGCGGGGCAGCGCGATTTTCTGGGCGCGCCCGCCGAAGTTCTTCTGCCCGTCGAAGAGGGCAGAGTCGGCAGGGTGCGCGTGCACCTGGACAATCGCACCGTCGACATGCGCGCGGAGCCGGCCGAAGAGGACGTGGTGCTGGGTACCGACGAGGAGAGTTTCGTGCTCGACGTCGACGAAGGCACGGTGCGCGTGGTCGGCGCCGACGCGTTAAGAACAAGTGATGACAGATGAAATCGTCGGCGAATGCGCCGGCGTCGTTGATTGATAGCAATGCTGAACTGACGAGAGGCCATCATGCCGTTCGAAATTATCGCAGCTCTGGGAGTCGTCGTAGTGGCGATCCTGCTGTTTACGTTCTGGACGTCGCAACTGAAGGTTTGCCGGCCCAACGAGGTGCTGGTGATCTCGGGTCGCGACTCCGCCGCCCAGTCTGGTTACCGGATTATCAAACCGGGTGACTGGGGTTGGCAGTGGCCCATCGTCGAGGAGACGAATCGCCTGGATTTGCGGGTGATGCAGGTGCACATCGGGATTGAAGGGGCCTTCTCGAAGGGTGGTATCCCGCTGAACGTACAGGCGGTGGCCAACGTTAAAGTCGACAGCGGCAAGACGCTGGGCAACGCCATCGAGCGATTCCTCGGCCGGGGACGCCGGGAGGTCAAACAGGTCGCTCAGGAGACGCTGGAAGGTAACCTGCGAGGCGTTCTCGCCGCGCTGACCCCGGAGCAGGTCAACGAGAGTCGTCAGCAGCTCGCGGAGCGAGTGGCCAAGACCGCCGAGAAGGATCTGCGGGGGTTGGGTCTTCATCTGGACACGCTCAAAATTCAGAACGTCAGCGACGAACGCGACTATCTCGATTCGATCGGCCGTGAGGCGATCGCCGAAATCCTGAAGGTCGCCGAGGTCGCCGAGTCGCGCGCGATTCGCACCGCCGAAGAGGAAGAGGCCAGCGCTCAGGGTCGCGGCGAGGTCGCCAGGCGCAACGCCCAGCGTGAAATCCAGAAGAAGCAAAACGCGCTGCGAGAGTTCGAAGCCGAACTGGAGCTGAAGGCCAAGTCCGAAGAGGAACGCGCCGAGGCGCGGGCGCTTGCTGCACGCGCGGAAGCGGAGCAGGAGCTTCAGCAGGTACGTACGGAGCTCGAAAAGATTCGACTCCAGGCGGATGTGGTCATCCCGGCGGAAGCCGAGAAAGTGGCCCGAGAGCTCGTCGCCGCCGGTGAAGCCGCCGAAGTTGCCGAGCGCGGCCGGGCGATGGCCGAGGTGCTGCGGATGATGACCGACGTGTGGCAGGAAGCCGGCGACGCGGCGATGGATGTCTTCGTGCTGCAGCGCATGGAGCAGATTATGGAGCAGGTCGCAGAGGCGGCCGACCAGGTCAAAGTGCGCGAGGTGGCGCTGATCGACGGCGGCTCCGGGGAGACGCTCCCCAACTACGTGAGCGCCTTCCCCGGGATCGTGGGTGGAATCTTCGAGGAGATGCGCAACTCCGTGGGCATCGACATCGGCGGTGTGCTCACCGGTGAGCGCGCAGGAAATAGCGGCGGGCCCGGGGGAGGCGATGGTGGCTCCGGCGGTGGCGGAGGCGATGATTCCGGTGGCGGAGGCGACCGCATCGAAGGCAGCTCCGGCCCGAAGGGACTGGGCAGTCGGCTCGGCGCCAGACGCACCAAGGCCAGTTCAGACAGCGACGCATCTACCGGAGAATCTTCCTGATTCCGCCTCGGCATCAGCGACTCAATTGTTAGTCTCAGCTTCAGGACAAGACGATGGAACTGTTGATTCTCATCATAATCGCGGCGGTGATTGCCATCCCTCTTTCGGTGATGCATCTCACGGAGGTGTGCGAACCCAGTGAGGTGATGGTCTTCAGTGGGATTCGTGGTGGCTACGAGGTCTATCACTCGGGCCGAAAGCTGCGGAAACCGCCGGTGCAGCGGGTCGATCGGCTCGACGTGACCAACATGGTCATCGAGCTGCACGTGACCAATGCCTATTAAAAGGTAGGGATCCCGCTGTCGGTCCGCGGGGTGGCCAACGTCAAGATCGGCAGCCACAGCCCACACGTCGAAAACGCAGTGGAGCGGTTTCTGGGTAAGACCCGCCGCGAGATCATCGAGATCGCCCAGGAGACCCTGGAGGGCAACCTGCGTGGGGTGCTCGCGAGCCTGACCCCGGAAGAGGTCAACGAGGACCGAGAGAAATTCGCCTCTCAACTGTCCGAAGAGGCCGAAGACGACCTTCGGAACCTGGGCCTTCTGATGGACACGCTCAACATCCAGTCCGTTAAAGACAACCAGGGCTATCTCGACTCCATCGGCCGCCAGCAGTCCGCAGCGCTGTTGAAGCGAAGCCGCGTCGCGGAGGCGAAAAACCGCGCCGAAGCCGCCGAAGAGGACGCGGCCAACCAGGAGAAGCGCGCCATCGCGAAGGTCAACGCCCAGATGGAGATTGCCGAAGCGGAGGCGAAGCGGCGTATCGAAGACGCCAAAACGCGCGCGGAGGCGATGGTCGCCGAGGAGCGCGGCCAGGTGGGGGCATTGGTGGCGAAGGCGAGAGCGAATCTGGACGTGCAGAAAGCTCGTCTGGAGCAGGTCAAGCGCCAGCAGGCCGCCGACGTCATCCAGCCCGCCCAGGCCAAGAAGGCGGAGCTGGAGGCCGAAGCGAAGGCCAAAGCCGCAAAGTTCATCGAGGACGGCAAAGCGAACGTGGTGGCGCTCCGAGAGCTGATCGACACCTGGAATGCCGCCGACGAATCGGCGCGGCCCGTGTTCTTGATGCAGCAGTTCGACACCATCCTGGAGGCGATGATGTCGACCATCGAGGACATCGACATCGGCAAGGTCACCGTCATCGACTCCAACCTCGACCACGTCG
>SKMT01000180.1 GCA_007120915.1 Myxococcales bacterium
CAAATCGTACAGGTCTTACGCGCACTACGCCCCCATAACCCGTAGCCGACAACGAGGCCGGCTCCGGCCGCAGGTGAAATTGTCGAATCTGCTGAAATCATCTCAGTGTTTCGTCTCCTCTCACCGTCGGGCGGCCCCGGCCTGGCCAATTCAACGATCTACCGGGACCGACGTCGGGATCGATTCGTCGGTTTCGATGTTCGCAAGATCCGCCGCAGGTATCTGAGACAGACACCGGCGGGGCCCGCAGATCTATTGTCGAGATTTTACCCCCCGATTTTTCGTATGGCCTTTCGTTGCCCGGCAACAAAACCAACAAGAGCTGTTGAATTTCAGCGGTTTACGCATGTTGGAAAAACTTTGTAAACGCCGCCGTTCTCTATTCTCACTGCTCCGAGCGATTCGCGAAGAAGCAACCGCCGAATTCGATGCCGTGCCGCTGGCGCCACAAGGATTGGGCGCCGCTCTTTAAACAATGATCACACAGAGCCGGCTATTTAGTTCCCATCCGGCAACTCTTTCGCTTCCGAAGCCGAGCGTTCACCGGCCAGAATCGCCAGGTTCAATTTCAGATCGGTGTAGTTGCAGGAGGTCGAAAGGCTCTGCTTCAGTGGCTTGAGCCGATCGCCCGGCGCCCAGTCATCGGCCGCTTCGCGCAGCTCGGCGAGCAGTTCATCATCGGCGTGGTTGTCTAACTGAAGGCTGTAACCTTCGGCGGCGAGGACGATGAAGTGACGAAGCACGCTGCTTTTGGTCAACCCTCTGCGGTCGGCGATCTCGTCGGGCTCCAGTCCCTCCTTTCGAAGTCGCAGGGTTTTCAGATAGGTGTCGCTCAGGTCCGAAGGGGCAACTCCGACACCATCTTCGTCATCCAACACCTCTGCGACGGGACTGACGTAGCGCCGAAGCATTTCGTCCACGTCGCGGGGTAGCTCCTCTTCTGATTTCATCACGTCCAACCCCCGCTCGGTCAGTGTCAGTCGCCCGTGGACGTCCTGGCCGGTGAGCCGCAACCGCTGCAATACATCGAGCAGTCGCACCAGATCGCGCTGACGGAGGTTTGAGAGCAGCCCATAGGTCGACAGCTTGTCGAGCCCGTTGTTGCGGATTTTCTTGGCTGTCGATCCCCGCAACATCCCGGCAACAGCATGGGCTCCCCAGCCTCCGCGGCAACGCGCTGCGCGGGCGACACCGGAGAGCAGCTTGCGCACCAGAAGCTGCAGCGAATCAGATGTGGTGATCTTTTCGCGCCGTCCAGAAGTACCGTAGTCCGGGATTCCACAGCAGATATCGCAGTGGTCGCAGCCGTCACCGTCGTCGGCGCCGCTTTGAAAATACCGACTCAGAAAATCCTGCCGACATCCATTGCCGGTGGCGTAGCGCACGATGTCGTTGAGATGTTGTTCGTCGATTTTGCGACGTTGGTTCAGCGCCTGCCAGTCGACGCGAAGCCCCCGCGGGCGAACCCGGTCGACCACTTCGATCCAGGGGGCACCGTTGCGGTTGCCGAAACCGATGTGGCCTCCCCGTTCCAGAAGCCGAAGCGACGACTCCACCGCCCAGGAGTGTACCCTGTCGCCCCGGCCCCTGCTGATGTGACCGGCCAACGTGTCCGCATCGAGCTGATGAGTCCCCACTCCCTGACGCTGCAGATAGTCCCACACCCGTTCAACGACACTGCGCTGAGGGTGGGAGTTTTCGATAAAAAACTCGTGGACCCGACAGTCGTTTCGGTTGTACAGCAGCAGGCAGTGCGACTCCTCGCCATCTCGTCCCGCCCGTCCCGCCTCCTGGTAGTACGCCTCCACACTGCCGGGGATGTTGAAGTGCACGATCAGCCGGATGTCACTTTTGTCCACGCCCATCCCGAAGGCATTCGTCGCCACCAGCACAGGGACATCGCCGGCCATAAATGCATCTTGTATCTCGTCTCGTTTCTGGTCCTCCACCCCACCGTGGTAGCGAGCGGGATGCCAGCCCGCATCGGCGAGTTTCTTGCCGATCTTCTCGACCTGTTTTCGCGTGGCGCAGTACACAATTGCTGAGCCCTCATCGACGCGCCGAAGCGCCGCCATCAGCCGTTCGGTCTTGTCGACGTTGCGGCGGGCCTGAAACACCTCGAAGAACAGATTTGGCCGCTCGAACCCGGAGACCACCACGTTTGGTTCGTCCAGCTTTAGCTGCCGGGCGATGTCCTGCTGCACATCCGGTGTCGCCGTGGCGGTCAGCGCCAGTGTCGTCGGCTCGCCGAAGCGCTCCCGCACCTGGTCCAGCGTCAGATAATCGGGGCGAAAGTCATGGCCCCACTGGCTGATGCAATGCGCTTCATCGATGGCAAACAGCCCGATGTTCAATCCCTCCACGGCCTGGTTGAATACTTCGCTGTTAAATCGCTCCGGGGCCACGAACACCATCTTGAACTCCCCGTTCCGGATCTTGCCGAGCCGTCGGTTCTGCTCTCGGCGCGTCAGAGAAGAGTTGATGAACGTCGCCGGAATTCCAAACTGCTCAAGTGCATCGGTCTGGTCTTTCATCAGCGCAATCAGCGGGGAGACCACTACCACCAGCCCCTCGATTACACAGGCTGGAAGCATGTAGCACAGGCTCTTTCCCGACCCGGTGGGCATCACCACCACCGTGTCCCGGCCCGATACCACTGATTCGATCACTTGCCGCTGGCCCAGCCGAAACTTCTCAAATCCGAAAATCTCGTCCAGCGCCTCGTCGATGGAATCTGCCAGGGGCGCAAATTTGTTGGCAACAGCACCGGTTGCAGTCGTCATGGGTTCCTTGTTCTCGAAGCCAAAATCCCGTTTTCTCGAAACTGCCCACCACCTACCACCGAACACCCAACACCTATCACCCACCACCGAACGCCTACCACCGAACACTTCGCGCCGAAGGCGCTCTGTTGACATCCCCGGATGATGTAACGTCTACTTCTGGCGTTGCGAAGCCCCACCACCCTACCAGCCCCCACTTCGCCATGTCTACGCCCACCACCGACCGCGAGCTCATCGATATCCGGCGGCATCTGCACGCCAATCCCGAGCTCTCCCAGAAAGAAGAGAAGACCGCCGAGTTCATCGAACGCCGCCTGCAGGACTTCGGCTTCAACGACATCCAGCGCGTCGCCGACACGGGAGTCGTCGCGCTGCTTGAAGGGGCGAACGAGGGGCCCTGCCGAGGCTATCGCGCCGACATCGATGCGCTGCCGATTCAGGAGGCCAACGACGTCGATTACTGCTCGACCAACCCGGGGGTGATGCACGCCTGCGGGCACGACGTCCACACCACGGTGGGGCTGGGCGTGGCCCGTCAACTGCAGCAGCGGCGAGATGAACTGGAAGGCTCGGTCAAACTTATCTTCCAGCCCGCCGAAGAAGCCACCCCGGAAGACGAGCCGGTAGGCGCCGAAAGAATGGTCCAGCAGGGCGTGCTCGAAGCCCCCGAAGTCGACGCGGTGTTTGCCCTTCACTGCATGCCCTCACTGCCGGTGGGTCACATCGGATATACGGGAGGGCCGGTGTGGGCGGGGTCGGAACTGTTGGAGATTGAGATTCGGGGAAAGAAGTCTCATGGCGCCTACC
>SKMT01000311.1 GCA_007120915.1 Myxococcales bacterium
GACCACTTCGTGGCCAATGTCATCGATCAGTATCGTCAGTTAGGCCTGTACGACTCCACGCTCTTTGTGATCGTCGGCGATCACGGTGAAGCCTTCGGGGAACACGGGCGCGAGCAACACGACAATGTCCCCTGGCAACAGGGTGTTCACATCCCGCTGCTCATCCACGATGGAAGCGGCGCGATCGCTGCGGACTCCTTCGAAGAGACGACCAGCCATATCGACGTGGTTCCCACCGTCTTCGACCTGCTCGGCTTTGAGACCAGTGGTGCCGATTATCCGGGCTACACCGTCGACGATTTGAATCCCGGCCGCTTCGCCTATTTCAGTTGCTGGTACGACGAGCAGTGCGCAGGATTCGTCCATCGGGGCAAGAAATTTATTCACCACTACGGGAACAGAGCCGATGAGTTCTTCGATCTGGTAGAAGACCCCCATGAACAGAACAATCTCATCGACGACGGAGAACGGGCTCCCGACGATCTGCTCGACCAGCTCTTCGGGTGGAAAAGCTCTATCGAAGCCGCCTACCACAGCTACATCGACCGTGTGATCAACCGACGCGTGCTCGCCTCAGCACCGGCTGTAGATAAATCCTTTGCTGCCGCACCGGATGACCTGGTCCGTATCCTCGGCCACCTCCCTGGCAAACACCCTCCTCAACTCGTGCTGGAAGTGCTGCGCGATGCCGACTCCGATGATGAGATCGAGATTCGTGCCACATTCCCCGACGGCGAAGGGGCTACCCATACGCCCATGCGGGGCACCTACCCGCCACTGTTCTGGCAACAGGGTCAGTATCTCGTCGATCAGCTCCCCCAGACCTGGTTCGAAGGCGAACGCTCGCCGGAGTCGCTTGCCATCGACGTCAATGGCGAGACCACATCCATCGATTGGAACGAGCAGTAACTCCCGGACCGCCTTACCTTCGGCGCTCGGCATAGTCCCGATATGCCTTGGCGATCTGCCCTTCACCCTGGGCTTCTAGATGTTCGGCAGCCTGTTCTGCATGGGCAGCGTCCATCTGCTCGTCGCCGAGAAACTGCAACGCCGCCTCCACCACCTCTTCTCTACCATCGCCCGGCTCGGGGATCGGCAATTCGTAGGTCACCAGCAGATACATGGTGTAGGAATGGGCATTCGCCGGTTCGACAAACCGCCCGTCGATGTGGTCACCGGCGAGCACGCTGACCATATGCTCCAGCGCCGCATCGGGCCTGCCGGAGCGCTCCAGCGCATAGCCCAGCGCCATGATCCGGTCGCCGGCGACATCCTGGTAGTACGGCAGTCCTGCCGAGAAGATCTCCGCGGCCGTTTCGTACTCTTCTCGCTCAAAGTAGATCTGGCCGACCATGTGGTACGGCGGGTACTGCTCCGGATAGTCTTCGAGAAGCGGCTTCCACAGCGTCGAGGAGTCGGCCCATCGGGCCGTCTGCACGAATGAGAGCAGTGAGAATGCAATTAGCACTGCTGCCAACCCCACCGTTACCACCCGCTTCCACCGCTCGACCACCGCTTCGTCCAACTGCACGTACAGCGCCGCCAACGCCCACAAAAGCCCCAGAAGCGGCAGGTACATGTAGGTGTCGGCTGTAAACCGGGGCAGATACTCGAGTCCGGAATGGGGCAGATAGTTCATCCAGAAAAAGATCATCGCTGCCGCCGCTGCACGGCATCGAAACCAGGCCCAGCCCGTAAACGCCGCCAGCCCCAGCAGAGCCGCCCCGCCCACCAGCGCATGCACTGTGGTGAATTCATCCGAAAAATACATCGGATGCAGATCCACGGGGGCCACAGTGTTTCTCATCTTCACGAAGAAGCCCGCGCCAATCCGCTCGGCAGTCTCCCAAAACCCACCAACCTGGGCGGCGAAGCCGTCCTCTTCGATAAACTGGTGATGGATCTGGCGGGCAACCCACAGATACACCGCCGTCAACGCACCGGTCACAGCGGTAAAAATTACCGTGGGCAGGCGCACCAAACACGCCGGTTTCTTCAGCAATGTCAGCCCCAGCAACAGCGGAAGAATCACCACCGCCGGTGGTTTGAACCCCAGCCCAATAAGCAGGCAGACCCCGGCGCCGAGCAGAAACTTCGTCTGCTCCCGCTGTAGGTAGTGCGTCCACAGCCAGACCGCTCCCAGAATCGCTGTGGCCATCCCCACGGACTTCAGATTCGAGATCCAGGCGACGGTCTCCGCCAACAGCGGATGCACCGACCAGACCGCCGCGACCGCCCACGCCACCCGCGTTGACTCCAGCAGTCGACGCCCCACCACAAACACCAGCCCCACGTTGACCAGGTGAAACGCCAGATTCAGCCCGTGGGCTGCGGGCTCCACCAGCGCTGGCGGTAACTGGTGGATCAGAAAGTACAGCACCGTCGGAATGGGGCCGGGATAACCGATCTCCGGCGTGAGAAGTCGCTCGCCCCAACTTGCCGTCGGCCACTCTTCGAGCAGCGAGTGCTCCAGGAAGTACAGATAGTCGTCCCACCCGTCGATCACACCGAAGCCGAAGACCTGAGCGTAGACCAGCAGATTCAGCCCCAGAAGGCTGGCCACGATCCAGATCGGGGTGGTCGTCTCCTTCTGATCGGTCCCCCGCTCGTCTGATTCGGTATCGCTCATTTCATTGACTTCTTGTTTCACCCTTTTCTGGTGCAGCAGGCGCGAGACCGGCAAGGATGCCGGCGCTCCATTTTTACGCCGCGTGGTTCGGCTCGGCAAGACTACTTGATTTGTTTTCGACGTACGGGCAAAGGACCCGCACCTGTCCCATTACAACACTTCCTTCCCAAAACCCCGTGCTCACATTTACGGTGGCACCGCACCAATGTGACTTTCAATGAAGAGGATCCGACGATGCCTGATGTGCAACACAGCTTCGACGTGGGCGCTGCCCCTCGGGAAGTGCTCGACTTTATGCTCGACGACGCGTTTGCGAACCGGCTGAAGGGGCGGCTGAAGCGTATCTCCCACATCGAGCCGGGGAAGCTCGAAGAGATGGAGGACGGTCGGTTGCGCCGAAGCGGGCGGTTTACGGCGCCCACGGAGTTGCCGCGCCCGCTGAGGCGCTGGGAGGACAAGGCGCCGGACGAGGTGCACTGGGACGAGATCTGGCATATCGACCCCGAGACTTTTCGCATCGACACCGAGATCGTCGCCGATGTCCCGGACCACTGGCACGACTACTACGACAACCGCGGCCAGCTTCATATCTCACCCATCGGTGAGGGGCGAAGTCGCGTGCGCCAGCAGCTCACCTTTGATCTGAACGCCCCGCTGGGGCTGGGGATGTTTCTGAACCGGTCCATCAAGGGCGTGATCGACGATATGTTCGAGGCTTATGAGGCCGTTGTTGTCGAAGAGTTCGGCACCTGAGACGCCCCCTCCGTCCGTTTCACGGACACCTCCCCCCAAGAACAACAAAAACCCCGCCGTTGCCGGCGGGGTTTTTGGTTTCAGCCTGCGCCGATGTCAGCGCAACGAGCCGGCTGCGTCGATGATGAATCGCGTCATGTCCATCTTCGCGACCATGTCCTGCAACTGCTCACCGTATTGAGTGAGCACCGAGTCCATC
>SKMT01000241.1 GCA_007120915.1 Myxococcales bacterium
CAGTCTGTCGTTGGAAAATCCGTAGCGGATGGCGTCGAGGGGTTTGAGGGTCTCGAACATCGAGCCGTGGGCGCCGGTAATGGCGATTTCGCCGGCGCCGATCCACTCGAAAAACTTGTGGCCCCGCCCGTCGATGATCGGGGAGATTTGTCGCCGGGGTGGGATGTGCAGCGCTTCGTCGCCGGCGGTGGTCGGTTCGTCGCTTCGGATGGGGCGGCTCAGCTCGGCGGGTGGGTCGTCGCCCAGGGTGGTCCAGACCCCGCAGACTAGCGCGCGGAAGAGGGCGTCGAACTGTTCGTCCTGTTCGCTGTGGAAGTCGTCGCCGTACCACCAGAACCAGTCCGAGCCCTGTGCGATTCTCAGGTGCTGGCGGGCGAGATCGAGGTTCGCGTGGTCCGCGTGGTCTTCGGCGACTTCAGCGAGATACTCGGCTGCGCGGCGGAGCCACTGCCAGCCAGTGTTCGTCTCCCGGTGTCCGATCCAGATGCGGAAATTGGCGTCGATCCAGGACCCGGAGTGAAGATGGTCGAGCTGCCCCGGTTCGATGTCGATGTCAGACGGCAGCGCCGTGTCGATGTCGTCGTCGGCGTCGAGGCGATCATAGAGCGCCGACAGAAATGGGCGGCCGTCATCGTCGTAGTACTCCCAGGGGTTTTCACCATCCAGGATCACCGGGATGCACCCCGAACGGTGACCCAACGCAGCGTCGATGGCGCGGAAGTGGCCCATCAGATCGTCGGCGGCACGCTCAGGTGGATTCGAGGCGTAGGCAAAGCCGATGCGGTCGCTTAACCCCCGGTCCCGAAAGAAGATGCGGGGGCTCGTGTCGCCGAGCCGCCAGGGCCGCCACAGGTCGTCGTCGCGGTGGAATTGGTCGCCGCGGGAGTGCTTCAGAATCGCTTCGTCGCCGGCGATCCATTCGACGTCGGCGCCGGCGAACAACTCGACGGCCTCCGGGGAGACCGAGCCCTCGGCAGGCCACATCCCACAGGGGCGGCGCCCGAAGGCCTCTTCGGCGGTGTCGAGACCCTCGGCGATATGCCAGGCGGCGTCATCGGGGGCGGTGTAGCGGGCGGGGCGAGGGCGTTCGGGGGTGGCGCGGGCGGCGGAGTCAGTGTCGATCAGAAGCGGCAAGATGGGGTGGTACATCGGGGTGGTGGTCACTTCGATCTGCCCCCGGTCGGCGAGGGTTCGATACAGGGGCAGAATGCGGTCGACGATTTGGAGATGAACGTCGAGCAACTCGTCTCGTTCGGCGGTGGTGAAATCGCGTCCCTTGTCGCGTAGTTGCTCAACGACCGGGAAGTCATCGCGCGCCGAAAACCCGCACCAGCCCAGGTTGAACAGCACCTGAAGGTCCAGGAAGTCCTGGTGGTCAAACTCGTCGGCGCAGGTGGTGATGCCGTCGGTCTGACGCCGTCGATACAACTCGCGATAGCGGTCGACGGGCTCGATGTGTCGGTCGGCGTCGATGCTGAAGAAGTGGCGGATGATGTCGCGGCGCTCGCGCACGCTCAAATCGCCGGGGTCGGTGAGAGACCAGCGAACCCAGCGGTCGCGCCGGCCCTCTTCGTACTCGGTGAGCTGGCGGGTGAGGCTGCCCGAGAAATTGAAGGTCGCCCGGATCTTGGGGTGATCTTCGAGCAGCCGACCCATGTCGTAGTAGGACTTCGCGGCGTGCAGCCTGGTCCAGGGCAGCAAAAACTCGTCGCTGTCGGGCAGCCCGTAGTAGGGCTGGTGGAAATGCCAGATGAAGATGACGTGGGTCATGGGGGCTGGGCTCTGGGTGCTGGGCGCTAGGCTCTGGGCGCTGGGTGCTGGGCTCTGGGCGCTAGCCGTAGTTCAGGCTGCCCCGGGTTGGGAGCTGGTGCAACCACCAAATCTACGGGCCGGGGGGCGTACGGCAACGACATCGCGGCGTCGAGGCCATTGTGCTACCTTACGGTGCAAGGTCCAAGAGCCGGGGTAGTGGTAGCGAGACTTGCTGCAGTCGGTTGATCGGCGGCACACCGTATTTGCTGGACGGGCAATGCTGACTCGATTCGGTCAAATATTGCGTGTTGTAGCATTGGGGGCGGTGCTGGGGCTGATTGCCGGGTCGGTCGCGGCGGATGAGGGCCAGATTGAGCGGAAGGTCGTCGAGGACGTGGAGTTGATGAAGGAGGTACTCGGCGCCGTCTGTCCGGACGATGCCGAGGTGTGGACGGAAGAGGGCCGCGTTTCATCGTGGATTCGCTGTAAACCCTGCGATGAAGAAGCGAGGGAGGCGGAAGGTAGGCGAGCCGAAGGGACATTACGAGCCGCAGTGCTCGGCGATTTCAGTGGAAGTGGCGAGCAAGAAATGCTGGTCGGGATACGTGGATGTCGTGACCGGGACCGGGTGGTGTTGCTGCGACGGGCAGTACGAGGAGAGTGGGAGGTGGTCGACGATTCGGAGGCCAAAGCATTGGACGAATGCAAGAGCGTTGCCGGTGTTGCGTCGCGCGACGTAATGGTCTGTGCGGCCGATGTCAGTGGGGTTAGTTGGAGGCGATACGAGGTGGTTTATGCAACCTCGGATGTGGTGGATGTTCAGCCACTGTTGACGTTGCGGGGCAAAGAACGGCCCGAACTCTGTGGTGCTGGGATGTTCGGCAGCGGGGTTGCTGAGGTTAAACTCCCGAGCCTTTCTTCCCGTAAGGATAGCCTGTTTATCAAGGTTGGGGATTGGTCCGGAAGCGGAGGTCTCGACGTAGTTGTTCTGTTGGATCGGCAGTCTTTGACTGATTCTTTCCGAAACCCCGTGACAGTGGGTGGGGTTCGTGAAGGTGAGAATGGCGTTGATTGTGTGCTGCCAAATACGACCCGCCAGGGCGATGGCTATGCGTGGACGTCGGGCGATGCCTATGCATGGACGTTGAAACGAGAAGCTATGGTCAGAAACTCGGATCTGGAAAAGGAGATATGTGAGGGGAAGCTATCCGTTGATTGGAAACCACCGAAAGCCCGCCTTACCAGATCGCAGGTTGAACAGGTGCTGAGCGGTGTTTCCGAAGACATCGAGAAGTGTCTTCACGCCGCGGAGTTGGCGGTGTCCAGCACTGTGATGGTCAGCTTCAGAGTCGACGGTGCCGGGGAGGTCTCCGATGTCGAGATTGAAGAGGATGATTTCAGCAGAGAAGCTCGGAGTTGTGTCAGATCGGAGGTTGAGGCCGCTCAGTTTCCGGAATCCGAAGACGGCGGACGAGAGATCACTTATCCGTTTACGTTACGTTCCGATTCCGGAGAGGATGAAAGAGCAGATTCTGAGACGGAGACCCGTCAGGTTGATGACCGGGATGAGGGGGCGGTGGGTCCCGACCTCGGCGAGGATGCGAGGCGTACGCCGGTGACTCCGTGAAGTGATGGATGGAGGTGCGGGGAGCTCAGAACTGCGGATGTCGCAGAAGTGGTGCACCCTTTCGGATTTCCGAGTGGGTGCGGCTCTTCTGGGACGACGCCGAATCGATCGCCGCCTGGGTTTTCAGAGCCCTGCGAGCTTGTCTCGCGGGTGAATCGCTTTGAACAGCTAACACGGCTCCTCCCCCCTGGTTGTTTGCGG
>SKMT01000379.1 GCA_007120915.1 Myxococcales bacterium
GCACCACGCCCTGGCGGTGGTCACCGCCTGCTTCGTCAGTTTCGCTACATCCCCGCCCCCGAAGGTCGTCCCCGCCTTTCCGGCCTGGGAGATCGTCGACCGGACCATCGAGTGCCGCCAGGATGTCGAAATCCACGCCTGGTTTGCCCGCTCCGCCAAAGAGGGCGCCGGGCTGGTGCTGCGGTTCGACAACGCCACCGACGAACCACGCACCATCAGCGTCGACGACGCGCGGATGACCATCCGCAACCCCGATCGCCGATCCGACTCCGATGGACTGGAGGTTACCACCGACCCCGTCAACCCCGTCGAATTCGAAGAGAGCGAGGCGGTCTATCTACCCTTTCTGTTCGACAACAACCAGGCATGGAACGACGGGCTTAACAAAGCGAGAGTCGAGATTTCACTGCACGTCGACGACTCTCCCACCTCCCTGACCTATCGGGCCATCCACCGAGACGCGCAGTGGACCGAAACCTATCAGCACTACGAGGTAATCCGCGTCTTCGACGCCGAACAGGGGCCCGCCGCCGGCGACCCTGAGCTTCGACAACCCGGGGACTTTCTGCTGTTGATGGACACAGAACCCCGGTACTGGACGATGTTCGACTACGCCCCCTCCGGCGGCTGCAACGCCAGCAGCGAAGGAGGCGACGATGAGTAAATTCCTGCCTCCCCTGCGCCCGACCCTCGCTGCCGCCATGGCCATCCTGATCTGCATCGGCTGTGCGGTCCCCCATCATGACACCGACCTGGTGGTTCACCACCACAACGATGCGAACCGACCGGGCGACGACGACATCACCGAACCGCCACCGACGACCAACGTCCCGATGCGCGCCCATCCCCGCGACCCCGGCGCCCTCTACGTCGGCGCCTCGGTTCGGCCCCTTGTCGAATACGGCCCGATTCCCGGGGCCGGCTCCGAGGGATTCATCCCCCAGTTGGGCGCAGAAGCCTCTCTGTCCTACGCCCATCGCATCAGCACCAAGAGCATTGACCCCGCCGAGCCCAAAGGCGGCGTCGGTCTCGTCGCCGGAGCAACTCCATTTGCCTTCGGCGACGAAACGGGTGCGCGGGGCTACGCCCAGGCCGACGCCCGCGTCTTCCCCGCCTGGCGGCTCTCCGCAGGCTGGAGCTTCCGCCCCACCGCCGGAGTCCATGGCCCCCAGATCACCTTCGGGCTCTTCGAGCTCACCCATCTTCGCTGGAACTGGGACATCGGCGCCGGCTACGCCGTCACCTACGGGCTCTCGGTGCCGTTTTACTACCTCTACACCCGCAGCAATTGACCACGGGCCCACGGCCTCACGACCATTCCGGGTTTCACCACCGTTTTAGAGCCGATGACATCCCCAGGCCGCGCGACGAGCAACGCGAGGCAGCGTGGCTGTCATCGCCCCCGGTCATCAGACCCCGCGATCTCACGACGTCACGACCATTCCGGGTTTCACCACCGCCGTCCGATGGGCCGAAGGCACCCTGCGCGGAGGTAATCCCGACCTCATGCGGTCACTCCAACTCTCCACCTATCCAACTCTCCGACTCTCCGACCCTCCTACTGACCATTCCAGGTTTCCCCACCTCCGTCCGATGGGCCGAAGGCGCCATCGCTGTTCGTGTCGGGCGCTGGACTACGCGCCCGAGAATGCTCAGGAGCCACGGTCGCGGTACGTCGCGGCATCCCACCACAGGCGCTGATATCCACATCACAGCTCACCGAACCGGGTAAAGGCACCCTGCGCGGAGGTGTCCCGACCTCATGCGGTCGCTCCAACTCTACAACTCTACAACTCTACAACTCTCCTACTCTACAACTCTCCAACTCTCCTACTCTCCGACTCTCCAACTACCTCCCCCCGAATCTCCCGCCCGTCGACGGACAGATACACCTCGCCCATCCCCTCCGGAACCGTCGCCTCCAGCCGATGGCGCCCGCCGAGCATCCGCGCCAGTCTGTCGACCAGGTTGTCGCCAAACGCCACGAATTGCACCGACGCCTCCTGACCCAGCCGCTGCTGCGCCTCCCGCGCGTAGCGGCGCAGTTCACCCTCCCGCTGTTTGACGATCACAATCTCCGTGCCGGGATTCGACGACACCAGCGACTCCAGCTTCTTGAGCGACGTCGTGCCACAGTCGATCCACACCACCGGATCACCCCGCTCATCAACGCTGACCAGGTCCGGTTTGTAGTGCTGGCCCACCCCCGCCTCAATCTCCAGATCGTCGCGATAAAACAACAGATACGACAACAGCTTCATCACCACATGCTGCATCGACTCTCCGCGTCTCTTGCGCACAAACAGCCGCTGTTCGACGTCATACCGACCCAGCTCGTCGTGATGCAGAACCACGTCGATCTGCAGTTTCAGCTTCACCCCGAGTTGTCTTGGGTCCTCCATCCGGGCTCCCTTCTCGCCGCCCGCCGTCGCCGATACACTTCACGCTGTTCTTGACGCAGAGTTCACCATGACCGCCTATCAAGCAACATTCGGTAGCAACCCGCCGAAGTCACGGACCCATCGATTCTTCGTCTCGCTGCCGATAAGCTCTACGCCATCGGTATGACAGGCCTTTGAACTGTGGACCAGGCTCATGACGCCTCAGAATCCCCACCCCCAACCTCGCAGTGCCGCCTCCCTCCTTTCGGCGGTATTGAGCCTGGCCGTCATCTTGCTGCTGCTTCCCGCGTCCGCCTCCGCGGCCAGCGCCGACTGCCACACCGGCTGGCAGGGATTTTCACTGTCTGACGCCACCGTCCCCGCCAACACTCCCGGGGCCATCGTCATCGACGACATTACCGAACCCGACGACATGGGAATCGTCGAAGTCGACGGCGACGACGAGATCGATATCGAGGTCGACGAATTGGCGGGCTATTTCGGTATCCCGGCCTACGAAATCACCTTCCTCGATGAACTCAAACCACAGACCACCTACAGACTCGACGGCTGGCAGAACGAACTCTGCGCACCGGACGCTTTCCAGGGCATCGGCCCCTTAGAATTCGACGTCGTCGAAGAAGCACCGCTCCCCGAAAACCTGGGTGAATTGTCGATTTCTTCTCAGTACAATGATGCGGTCACTCTCCTCATTGGGGGTGACGTATCGGACCGACATGGCGTTGCCATCCGCGATGTCGAACTCGACTGGTCCGACGACGCTTCCGCGTTCCGGGACGTGCTCTTTCTTAAGACGGTGGTCGACGGAACCCGATGGGATGTTCGCACCCGGTTCGGAGCCCCGCGACAGCCCGGTCACTCCTGGCGCGGGGTGGGAAAGGACGCCATCTTCACCGCCTGTGAAGCGAAACTGGAGGATGAACCGGAACCGGTCACTTACCTCCCCGAAGGCTCCGTGGAAGTGCAGATAACCGCCCTCATGCCCGGCGACAACACCCTCATGAGCACCACATCCGTCTCCACCACGCTAGATTGCGACAACTGGGACCGCGCAGACGCGTATGACGAACCGACCCGCCCCTTCTGTGGGATATCCCCCGCCCCGGCCGGCTCGCTGCTGTGGGCCTTCGCCCTCCTCGTCGCCGGCGCCCTGCTTCGAAGGTTTTCCTGGCGCCCCC
>SKMT01000437.1 GCA_007120915.1 Myxococcales bacterium
CGCGTGCTGTGCGATCGATCTCGGCGTCGTCCAACCCGCCACACAACACCTCCAGCAGATCGGAACGGCGCATCGTCAGCAAGTCCTCCATTCCATCTTCGGAGGCGAACTCCACGGTGTTGAGCACCCGGTCGTCGGCGTTGCGAAGCTGCCAGATATCGGCGGTTCTGGCTCGCGATTCCAGCGGTTCGAGAAGTTGAAGGTCCTCCAGAATACGCAGTGCATTCTGCCACAACACCACACCTTCAGCGTCGTCGCTTCGCCGCGGCTGTCCGGCAAGGTGTACCGTCCAGCCCCCCTGTTGTTCGAGATGCGCGGCCAGCGCTGTTGCGGCGATGCCGGCGCCAACGATGAGGATGTGCATAAGGCAGGTGGTGGGTGTTGGGTGGTCGGTGTTGGGTATTCGGTGGTTCTGTTGACAGCCCTACCATCGAGGGATACACCGTAGTTGCTGTTCGATAACACATTTTCTGAGAGTTTGGAGGTACCGTGAAGACCAACAGGGTTCGGTTGGCGGCTCTGCTCGGTGTTGCCATGGTTTTGCTGCTTCTGCAGGCATGCCAGGTGACCACCCAGCGCGTCGTCGAGCAAGGATTTCAGGTCCAGGACGATCGAGTGATGTTTTTGTACCACGAGACCCCGAGCAACGAGCGTGGTCTGCTGGAGTGCAACGTCGATGAAAGTGGCGACGTGTACGACTGCAGAGACGTCGGTCTCGTCTTCAACCACGACGAATGATTCGGAGGTAACGGATGAGAATACAGAGACTTAGTTTAGTCTTGGCGCTCGCGGTTTGTGTAGCATACCTGTCCGGCTGTGCGCTGATGGAAACTCAACAGGATATCCAGAGTGTGAAGCAGCATCCCACGGAGGATGTAACGCTGATCCAGACGATTCAGACCCCTCCCGGTGAGGCCGTGTACTGGTACTGCACCCATGAGGGTGGCGACTTGGTGTGCAACCCCACCTGCGGTCAGGACATCGCCTGTCCCGAGCAAGCAGGCCTGGTTCGAGCCGATCGCTCCCCGGCTGCCCAGCAGGGTGCTGTAGGAGATGCTCCGGTGGCCGATGAGCCCGTCGATGACGAGCCAGACGTCGCTGAAGAGGACGATGACGCCGATGACGAGTCGGAGTTCGCTGAAGAGGACGACGAAGACATCGAAGAAGTCGAAACTCACGATCCGGACGGTGACGAGCCCGAGGAGGAGGACCAATGATCAGCCGAACGCAAACTTTGATTGCAATGGTGGTGATGGTGGCGATGCTCGCCATCGGATGTGTCATCCCGCCGGCCCAGACGATGGTGGACACCGACTTTGTCGGTGAACGTACCGTCGAATATCTCCTGGTCGATCCCCTTCGCGAGTCGGTGGAAGATCAGGAAGATCCCAGCTTCTTTTCGATGCTGCTGGCCGCCGATGAGGAACGCAACCCCAACTACTACTTCGCAGTACGCATCTGTGACGTCGGTACCGACGGACAGCAGGCAAACTGCGAGACCAGCGAAGTGCTGCGCAACGTGCGCCTTCCCGGCGAGTCTGTCGAAGTCGACGAAGAGGACGACGACAGCGCCCGGCAGGTCTCCACGGTGTTCTGGTATGACGCCGAAACACTGTTTGTAAGCTACGAGGACTACGTCCCCGGGCTTCAGGTGTCGTTTCGGCCCCGGGTGCAGAAATGCAGCCTGGTCTCGGGCAACCGCCTCGAGTGCAGTGATCAGCACGATCTGGATGACAAGCTCGAATTTACCGAGGATCTGATGTGAGCGCTTCTATCAGCTCCAGGCTGAGCCGAACGTCAGCGGCAAGTTGCACAAGCAGTTGAGTCTGCTGTGCCACGTCGAATCGGCGCATCTCATCGAAGGTGCGCACTGACGGGCGGCCAACAAAAAGCTGTTCGCCACGGGCGGTCAGGACGAAATAGTCCCGGCCGCCCGTGTGCATTTCTTGTATCCCCTGCACCCCGGCACCAAACGCCGAATGCACCTCTTTGAGCCGCTGGACCACCGGGGTCCGAAGCAGCCCGCGGGCGGAAGCCACGTCCGTGGAGTAGACGTCGAACAGTTGGTGAAACTCCGGGTCGGGCACGGTGACCGGAGCCATCGGCTCGTCGTGCGCATCCGGTGACCACTGCACATGAGGCCAGTTGGCACCGGGGCGAACCAGCGGCTCGTGGTCGGCGCCGCTGTCAACGAGCCGAGGCAGTTCTTCGGCGTTGGAAAACCGTCTAAGCGTCGGAAACAGCACTGTCGTGCCCCGCACCGGCTGGCTGAGTCGGGCGATGAAGAACAATCCGCGAAGGGCAAAGCAGTTTCGCTTCCGGGCGAAACTCTCACCCTCTTTTCGGCCCCGGCCGATCGCCTCGACCTCCGAGAATCGCACCCGGGTGGTGTCCAGATCCACCCGGAAGGACTCCTGGCATTCAAACTGCACGACCGGCACCTGAGCGATGGTGCTCGACTCGAACTGTTGGTCCGTGATCGGCCGGTCCCGCTCGTACTCAACGCCGGGCTGTAGCTGCTCGACAAGTGGTGCGACCACATCATCGACGTATTCGCGGCGTACACCGCGCACGAACAGCAGGTGAAAAACTCCGTGCAACCCTGCCCCGTAGATCAGCACCACCGCCACTGCGATCGCAAACCCCAGGGTGGTCACCTCCGTGATCTCAAACAGATATCCCCCCACCCCCAGCGCTGCCAGAACGACGACCGTCGAGATCACCGCCGATACATAGAAGATCCGGCTTCTCGTCTGATGGGTGGCCCGAAGCTGCTCGATGCGCGGGACCAACTCGTCGCGGATGTGGTCGCGCAGATCGGCAAAATGTGGTTGTTCTTCTGTCATCGTTGTCGTCTCTTCCTGTTCTCAACAAAGGGAGATCCGTGTAACCTCATCTGCCCACTTGCCCGCGACCAGCTCCAGTCTCCCCCGGCTTCCCATGACCGACGGTCAACTCGGACTTTTCGACGAAGATAATGGCAACTCCGGCGATTCTTCCGGCTCCGCGCCGAATTCCGTCACCGAGATCGATAGCACCTCCGTGGCGCCACTGGAACTGGGACGTTTCAACTATGATCCCCGCCTGGCCCACCATCTCTACGAGTCGGGCCTGAGTCGAGGACGCATCCGGCTGGCCGCCGATCTGGCGGGGCTGCAACCGCAGCTCGATCAACAGCAACGCCGGGCACTGTTCATGCTTGTGGCGGTGGGGCTGGAGGCGCACGGGCGGGGCAGCACCTTTGTGCCCCTGGTGGGCCATGACAACTACTTTGAGCGGCGCATCGAGGCGCTGATTCCACGCCAACTGGCCGATTCCGACGACAGATGGTCGCCTCCTCGACTTATAGATGCCTGCCGAACGTTGCTGCAACGCTCCGATATGGATGTGCTCGGCACACCCGGCGAGTTCAAGCCGTTGATTGTGGAAGACGATCGGCTGTACCACCAGCGGATCTTGCTTCACGAGACGCGGCTGGTCGATGCGGTGGCCGCCCGGTTGAATCGCCCCGACTTCAGTGTCGACGCTGATCGGCTCCAACAGGCGCTCGACGAGGTGCGTGACGTGCAACCGGGCGCCGACGGCGGCGAACCGATTCGGCTCAACGCCGAACAACAGTACGCCATGCTGACGGCACTGCATCGGCCGATGACCCTGATTACCGGCGGGCCGGGAACGGGCAAGACCTCCATTGTTGTCTCCATTCTCCGGATGTTTGTGCGGCTCGGAATCTCTCCGTCGGCGATTGCGCTGGCCGCGCCCACCGGCAAAGCGGCCAACCGGATGGCGGAGTCGATCATCGAACAGTTGACTCGCCTGGAGGATCCCCCCGAACTCGACGAGCAGCTCGCCGCCAAACTGGAGGCTCCCAAGACGTTGCACCGGCTTCTGGGATATTCACCGCGGCGCGATGATTTTCGCCACCACCCCGACAACCCCCTGGGGGCGCGGGCGGTGATCGTGGACGAGGCATCCATGATCGACCTGCTGTTGATGCAGCGGCTGATGGGGGCGGTGCCCGACGCAGCCCGGCTGATTCTTCTGGGCGACGCCG
The DNA here is from genome assembly GCA_007120915.1 of Myxococcales bacterium. Classification (GTDB taxonomy): domain Bacteria; phylum Myxococcota_A; class Bradymonadia; order Bradymonadales; family Bradymonadaceae; genus SLJM01. Next base: position 4,055 of record SKMT01000437.1, read on the forward strand.
ACCAACTTCCGTCGGTGGACACCGGGGCTGTACTCCGGGATCTGATCCCGCAGCAGGTATCCACCGACGCGCCCTGGCGCCGGCTTGTCGACGCCGAGCTTGCCGAACGCACCGCAGATGCTCCTACCGCCGGCTGTGCGGTGCGGCTCCAGACAAGCTATCGGATGCGCGCCGACGATCCGGCGGGCCGCCAGATCCTGGAGGTCGCCCAGGCGATCCGCGACTACGACACCGACGAAACCTTGCCCCAACTACAGGAGATCGAGCGGCCCGAATCCGGTGAGGAGACCACCGGGCTGCCCGACGGAGTGCGACTGTGGCGAAAAGGTCAACAGCGTGCTTCCGCACAGATTTCACCGCTGGTTCACTGGTGGTTTCGCCACATCGTTCTCGACGGCCGACGTCGAGAGATGGCCCGACGCTTCAATCAGGTGCACCGCCTCCACAGCAACGGCCGGCTGCACGACGAGTCGACCCACCGGATTCGCAGACTGCTGGCACACTACCGAAAGGCCAGAATCTTGACGCTGACCCGGGTGTTTCCCACCGGCTCTGGCCAGATCAACGAGCGTCTACACCGCGCTGTCGCCCGGCTTGGCGACCGGCAGGCACGACAGGGCTACGACTTTCATCCCGGCGAGCCGGTGATGATGACCCGCAACGACTACGACCGCGATCTGTTCAACGGAGATCAGGGGGTGGTGGTGTGGACCGAACGCGACGACGCGCCTGCTGACACCCCGCCGGTGCCGATGGCGGTGTTCGAGCGTGCCGATGAACTGGTGGCGTTTCGTGTCAGTCAGTTGGGCGAGGACCTGGAGCACGCCTTCGCGATGACGGTGCACAAGGCGCAGGGCTCGGAGTTCGACCGGGTCGCCATTGTGCTTCCCGACGAGCCGATGCCGCTGTTGAATCGCGAGTTGCTCTACACCGGTTTGACCAGGGCACGACGGGGAGTGCTCGTTGTCGGGCAACAACAACTGTTGGACACCGGTGCTGGAACCCAGGGCGAACGCTTCAGCGCCGTGGGCGAAAAACTTGCCGCCGTCGCTGTCACACCTGATGCGAACTGAGGTACACCCCACCACAGTTTCGGCAGTAAAACAGAAGCAGTCCGTCGCGCAGTGTCTTCTCTCCGTAGGGTGACGGCTCTTCGGTGGTCAACAGATCCTTCCAGCCCTCCGATTCTTGTTCGTCGACCCGGTAGACCCGGTCGACCACATCCTCGAACTCCCGGTCCACTCCCCGGTAGCCCACCAGTACCGTCAGCCGCCGGCAGCAGACCGGCCACTGCGGCGCCTGAATTTGAAATGCCCGGGTGTCTGGAGGGTCTTCGAGCTGTTGAAGGTGTTCGCGGTCGTCTCCCTCCGGGGCAAGCGGTTCGTCATCCGGGGAGGCGAGGGTGGGGGCGAGCTGGCGGTGGTCGTCGGACACCCGCGTCAGTTGTGGGGCCGTCACGCAGGGGAATCGCTGCTGTAGCTCGGGGTTCACCCAGCTTTCTTCGCGCCGCCAGGTCTGATCGCTGATCCAGTCCACCGGGCTGTCACCGGGATCTCGGTAGCCGAGCCTGTGGGCCAACTGAACGAAGCGATGGCGCGCCTCATCGCGGGGCATGCCCGTTAACTTCTTCCATGCCTGGAACTTCGACTGATCTTCGAAGTTGAAGAAACCGGGCTGACGTCCTTTCGCGTCGCCGGCGGTGGCCTGCTTGTAGAGGGCGTACAGCTTGCGCTGTTGCTTCTGGTCTGCAATCGGTCCGCCCTGGGAGGCCCGGTAGGCTTCGGCGATGTGATCGAATTCGGTCATAGCTCCACAAGGGTGGCCACGAACATGTCGATGTCGAATTGATCCATCTTCTCGGGGGCAAATCGCCGTCGTTGTGCCTGTTTTGCCCAGCGGCGCACCGCCGGTTCGGCATCGGGGCTGGAGATGACCTGACGGTACAACTGCCGTGCCTTTTCGCGGTGTCGTTCAGCGTCGAGAGCCCACCCCTGATAGAGAGTGATTTCGGCGCGACGCCCCGGGCTGGAGATCAGCTCCAAAGCCTTGCGAAATGCTCCCTCGGCGCGTCGCGCACGCTGTGCACGAAGAGCCATCAACCCGGCGAGTACGTGCAGCGATGGGTTGGCCGCGTCGATTGCCAGCGCATGTTCCAGCGTGATCAGCACCCGATCTGGACTTTCGTCATTGAGCATCTGCTCGCGGGCCTGATGCAACTGATCGAGCGCCCGACCACCTGCGGTCTGCTCCCAACTGACGGCAGGTTTAAGGGGGCGCACCCGGGGGTCGAGCCCGCCTGCGTTGGAACCGCCGCGAAACGACAACGGCACAAACCATCGCCGTGCCACCGGTGCCCGGCCCACGCCAACCCATGCCCTGCGCGAGGCTGGCTCGAAGACCACCGCCGCCGTGTTGCTCAGCGATGCAAACGGCAAAGCCGGCGTCTCAATGTCTGATTCATCACCGGCTGCCAGCATGGCACGGATCGCCTCGAATACGGTGTCGTCGCCCTGGCCGGACCAGCGCTGAAGCAACCACTGAAGCCCCTGGCGCCTGCCCTGGTGCCAACGATTGATCCTCGCAACATCACAGCCCGGCATCTGCGCATCCCAGCAGCCTGCAGTCACAGGGGCGTCGTCTCGGCATTGGTGCACCACAACCTCCCCACCGGCCTCGATCACCGCCGCCCGGTTTGTCTCCCCCTCACACACAACAAAGCGCCAGGGAGTCAACATCGACCGTTGCCGCAGCAGCGATGCCACCTGTTCGATGGTATGGGCTCTGGCGAGAATTTCGCCGACCCGATCCCCGAGCACCGATCCACCGGCGGCGATGTCACCGTCGCCTCCGGGCTGCACCGTGACCACCAGCCCGGCGGCGTTCATCCCGCAGCCCAACCCGGTGAGCCACCCCGCCGACGCCACCAGCAGGTACGAAATCCCGCGGTGGGGATGAAAAAAAGAGGCCGTCGTTCGGTAGTCCCACCGGCCCACCGCGGCGTTGTCGATCCACTGAAGCTGCAACGGGCCGGCCTGTTCGGTGGGAAGCACCGCCGAACAGCAGCCGATAAGTGGGCTATGATGACGAGATGCGGCGGTTGCACCGGCGAGCCCGGGTACCGAACTTCGTCCAAGATACGACCATATATCCCACAGAAGCTGGGCGGTGATCACCGCGTCGGGATCGCAACCTGCTGCCTTCGCGAAGATCTCCCACCGATAGCGTGTCTCGTCGTCAACCGCGTCGCGAACCCGGTCGATGACCCATCGGCGAAGCACCCACTGTCCGGGTTTCGTCAGCGCCCCCGGAATCATCTGCCGGCCAACGTCATCGACAAACCGGTTCAGAAAGCTCATCGCCCCGTCTTCGACGATTGTGCGGGAGCGCTTGCCCAACTGCTCGGCCATCGCTGCCGGGGTTCCGGACAGGTTCGTGAACTGTAGCTGCCCCTGAGGGGTGGTCACCCGGCCCATCGACGCGGTGCTGTCACCGACGACGGCACAGGGGGCTGTCCCGCCCGGCGTTGCCCACCGGTGCGCTGTCGTTGAGTCATCGTCCCACAGCGGGACAGCGGCGGGATTCGTTGTGTCCTGTGGGCCCCCGGTGGTGGTTTCGTTGGGTCGAGAACTCACGTTCGGTCCGGCCTATTGGGACGCTTCGAGTTGTTCGAGCCGCCGGTCCACATCATCGAGCTGCCGGTGCAACTCTTCGAGTTCGTTCTGCTGGGCGTCGATGATCTGTTGTTGCTCCCGGATCGCCTGCACCGAAAGCACTGCAAAATCCGAATAGGCCAGCGAGTAGTAGCCCGACTCCGGGTCGTGACGCACCAGCTCGGGGAACAACTCTTTGACCTGCTGGGCGATGAACCCGTGGCTGGTCGAATCTGCGCTGGCCTGCTCCATGCGATAGGTGACGGGCTCAAGCAGTAGAAAATCCTCCAGGACTGCACCGAGCGACGTGACATCTTCTTTTAAGCGCTGATCCGAAATGGTGACCCAGTCGCCATCACTGCGGTCGATTCGCGCCAGGTCACTGAAGCTGTCGCCTCCCTCATCGTCGTAACCGAAGTAGAAATCGCCGATCGCGGAGGGACCGAGTCTCCAGACGTCACCGGAGCGTTCCAGCGCCAGTCCTCGCTTCGTCCAGTCTTGCTGGATATGCATCGCTGTATTTTCGCTGAAAGTACCCATGACGATGTTTCCGTCACCGGTGGTGCCTTCACTGCCGGCGTCGACTTCAATTTCACCGTATCCACCCACGAACAGGTCATTGGAGCCCAGGTCCAGATCCTGGCCCGTGGGGTGATATTGACCGTCGAAATAACCATCATCCACCGAAAACTGGGTGCCCGACAACGACAGCCCACTTCCTGCGCTGTACGTGGTATCCTGCTGAGAGGTGCACTGGATCTGACCGCTGGTGCTGATTCCAACGGCGACGTCATCGCCCGAACAGGTCTGGTCTGCCAGCGCGAAATCAGAGCCGGAATAGGAGGGCAATTCCGAACAGATCCAGGATGATCCGTCGTACACCGCCAGCTCGTCGCTGCCACAACTGAGCTCCTGGAGGGTGTCACTGGGGCTGGCGACATCGGAGGGGATGTCCTGGATCTGACTCCATCGCACGGAGTCGACGGCGTCCTTCGTTACCGCTCCTTCGGCCAGCGCGTCGGCATCGATGGCTCCGTCGACGACCGCATCGGCAACGGAGGCGTGCTCTGCGCTGTGGGCGACCGAGGCGAAGGGCACAGAGGTGAGCTCCAGGCGCGGTGACATCTCCTCGCTTCCCACTGTCAGCGACAGGTACGCCTGCTCGGCATCGCGCAACAGATCGGCGTTGATAGGCTGGCCTTCATCGCCCAGGGTGACCGTGTATACCCCCGTATCGCTCAGGTCCGTCTCGATGACGTCGCTCCACAACACCGCCCCCCCTTCGGGCTCGTCATAGATGGCGAATTCCAGAGTCTGCTCGCCGGTGACGGGGTCGCCGTCATTGTCCACCAGCTTACCCTGCTGGGTCATCGACACCGGCACCGATCCCAGCGCGGTGGCTGCATACAACGTCAGTACTGCGGTAGCAGTGATGAATGTGGCCACTCTCTTCGTGCAGAGGTGAATCATTACAACTCCTGATGGAAGGACGGTACGACCTCATTACTCTGCGACGACCTGGAACGCCCCGGGCTTCCAGGTATGCTCGCCATCGCTGGCTTCGAACCCCGACACATCATGCGGTGCAAAGCAGTGCAGCGCTTCGGCATGGCCGTCGGAGGTGTCGCCGGCGGCCGCACAGAGCTGATGGACCTCGGTGTGCTCTTCCGGTTCTTCCGAGCGGTCGTTTTCGTCGTCGTTTTGAGCCTGTGATTCTTCTTCCAGCTCACCTTCAGCACAGCCGATGGCGCCGGCAGAAAGCAACGGTGTGGCGACGAAGACAAAAAGAACCGTGATGAATCTGAGCCGTTTCATCGGAAGTACTCTCTCTGGGAGAAGCGAAGGATTCACCGACTTCCAGCGTCGCGGCGACACCGCAGTGATTCCATGATGGGGGCACGAATTGCTTCACCAGAATATCATGGTCGTTCGGCGCGATTCAATCGGACTGTTCCGGTGTGGTTGCGGCGGCGACCGGTTCGTTGAACCGACGGGCTCGCCACAGCACCGCAAACATCCAGACATTGAACAGCGTCGCGAAGATCACCTGGATGACCAGTACTGCCTCCAGCCGGAAGACCATGGCAAATACCCCCAGGTAGATCACCAGCATGTGCGTGCCCAACCCCAGCACCGCCCCCATCCGCATGGTGGTGCGGTTGCGGCGGCGGAAATCGCGGATCTGCTCTCCCGTCAGCGAGTCCGCTTTCTTGTCGGTCGATCCCGACGCCAGCTTGCTCTGGACCTGCATGTACCCCAGGTACACCCACAACAAAAACCGCTCCAGCGGCGATCCCTGTTCGCAGGCCCGCTCGTAGTCCCGGCGAACCTCGTCGATCGACTCGGTGCCGTCGGCGCCGTCGGCGTCGGGCTTGGTGCGGGCGAGATACAGATTCTTGAGTTTGTCGTACACGATGCAGTGCGCCCAGGTCGAAAATCCGGCCACCGCCGCGATCAGCAGCCAACCGGCGCCGTAGATCTCGAAGATGCCAAACCCCATGATCACGTAGGTCGGAAACAGCACCAGCACATCGACGAACCCGTCCAGGATCCGTCCTACACGGGTGCCCCCACCGGTGGCCCGGGCGAGCTGGCCGTCGGCGCAGTCTAAGAGCATCGACAAGAACAGAAACGCCGACGCCACCACCCAGGCGCTGCCGGGTCCGGTGTCGCCGACGAAAAACCCCCAGTACAGCGCGGCGGCGCCGACCCACCCGGTCAACAACCCCCCCAGGGTGACCTGGTTGGGCGTGATCGGCAGTGGGATCAGCACCGCGGCAACCACTGCCGCGATGGGACGGTGAAAGTAGATGTCGACGTACTCTTCGACGTCCAGCGACTTGAATGCCAACGCCTGGCGGTATCGCTGTGCAAACATTGGGCTGTCCTCTGGCGAAATGTATCCATTTGTCGGTGCAAATGCGCCACAGGATATTGCATGCACGTCAACCAGGCGCAAACTCGTCTGCGCAACGCCGCCGCAGCGGAGGGATGGTTACGCCAGCACCGTGTCATGGCCCCAGCGCGCGGCCATCTCCCGGGCGCCCTCCAGCTCGGCAGGGGTGTCAATTTCGGTCCAGCCTCCGGGGGGCAGCGAGCAGGCGTGGAATTCGATGTCCCGGTCCACCAGCTCGGCGAAGACATCCTCGTAGTACAGCTCTTCGCGCTCGCGCGGAGACAGCCCATCGATGCGCTCGGCCAGCGGCAGAAATGCGGAGGGGCCGATCTTCTGGAAACCCAGCGATTCGCCGTCGGCCTGTTCGGTGGGCATCGCCTTGCCCAGCTCCACGACCCGCCCGTCGGTGTCGACGGTGACCTTCATATCCTCCTCGGTCAGCGCGTCGAATCGCATCATCGCCAGCACGTTTTCGTGGGGCGACTTCACCACCTGCTCCAGCATCTGTACGCGCCGCAGCAGAATGTCGCCGTCGCAAAGCAGGAAGCGGCGGCTCTCCAGCCCCTCCATCGCCACGCCCAGCGACACGGCGTTGTTCTCGGTGGCGTAGGTGTCGTTTTGACAGGCATCGATGTCCAGCTCCAGCTCCCAGCGGCGCACCGAGGTCATCAACTGGTCGTGCAGATGGCCGGTGGCCAGTACCACCCGTTTGATGCCTACGTGCTGTAACTGAAACAGAAGCCGCTTCAACAGCGGCATCCCACCGACTTCAAACAGGCACTTGGGCCGTTCGTGGGTCAACGGCTGGAGCCGGGAGCCAACTCCGGCAACGAGTACGATTGCCTCGCGGGGGCGGGGGTTCGACGAAGTGTCAACGGTCATGAGAAATCCTCCGGATCAGCTCGGGACAAAACAGTGAATGAACGAACAACCTCCTGCAACGACTGGCATCCGCGAACTGTCCGCAGCGCCAGGGGCGCGTTGTGCAGTCAGCGGCACTTCGAGCTGCCCATCTTCTCCCGGACATCGGTTGTCGATGACCGGCGAACTACCTGCCAGTAAGACGAACGAAACAGCACCACCTCGATGGTACTACGGCACAGAGACTCCGGGGGTAGATTGCAACCGCGATGGTGCTTGTGCGGCGTCGGTCTACCCGGTGAACCTGCCCCGTTACTGCGTTACTGCCTGGTGAGTTCCATCACCATGTGACGGCTGACGTGAAGGTAGTTTTTGGAGGTAGCTTCTGTCAAACTCACCTCCAGACTCCCCGGTTCACATCGCCACCGATATCGCCTCAGCGTACCCCCTCGCGTGCCACCTCGATGAGGCCACAACCGGCGCGAGCGCCGGCATCGCCGGTGGGCTGGGTCTCAAGATCGTCCTCTTCGTAATGGACGATCAACGCCAGTTCGGTGATATCGTTTTCGCCCCCCAGCGTGATCACATCGTCGACGAACGAAAACTCTGCGATCCCTTCGTCGTCAAACTCAATGTTGCCGAAATCACCGGCATGCCGATCACCGTGAGGATCGTCGGGGCCACCGTGGTCGGTTTCGGTGTGATTGAAGTGGGCACCGGCGGATTCGAAATCCGGGGGCTCACACAGCCCGGTTTCATGAACGTGAAATCCGCGGGGGCCGTCGGCCAGTTCTTCGTGCTCGATGCGCCCCGACACTTCCACTCCCTCCTCGATTTGTACGAACTCCACATCGCCGATGTGTTCTTCGTCGCCTGAATACATCTCAGCGACGGCGATCAGGCCCAGTTCACCTTCGGCGTCGGGGTCATGTTCATGATCCTGGTCCTGATCCTGGTCCTGGTCCTGATCCTGTTGTTCAGCCTGCTGAGGCTGTTCAACGGGAGCATCGTCATCCGGCGGATCTGCGGGGGCACACCCAAAAGCAATCAGCGCGGTCGCAGCAAGGGGGGCGATCTTCCAGTTGTTCATGACATTCTCCCGTCTTCAACAGTAGCAACGTATAGCCGAGTTTTGATTAAACACCGCCGGAGGAATTGCAACCACCGACGACCGACCTGCGATTTCTCGAACCTCAGTCCCCCGGGCAGCCTGAACTGCGGCTGGCCCGGGGCTACGGGTCGAGCGATGAACCTCCACGGATCACACCGACCACCGACCACCGACCACCGACCACCGACCACCGACCACCGACCACCGACCACCGACCACCGACCACCGACCACCAACCAATAACCAATAACCAATAACCAATAACCAA
>SKMT01000138.1 GCA_007120915.1 Myxococcales bacterium
GACCTGGCGCAGTATCGCGAACTCGAGGCCTTCAGCCAGTTCGCCTCCGATCTGGACGAAGCCACACAGGCCCAGCTCGCCAAAGGTGAGCGGCTCGTCGAGATCCTTAAACAGACTCAATACAAGCCGCTGGAGGTGGGCAAACAGGTGCTGATCATCTTCGCCGCCAACGCCGGCTTCCTCACCGAGCTTGAGGTCGACGAACTCGCCGACTACGAGCGCGAGCTCTATCCCTTCGCCGAAAGCAAAGACGAAGAGATCTTCGAGAAGATCAAGGGCGACTCCAAGTTCGGAAAAAAAGCGCGTACCGACGCTCAGTCCGACGTCACCGCCGAAGCTCTCGAGATCCTCGAAGAGTTCACCGCCGGCTTCAAAGCTCAGCGCGAAGACGACGAAGAGACCGAAGAAGCTGCCGCTGAATAAGCACGCTTCCACCCCGGCGCCGGATCGGGCACACCGCCTGAACCCCGGCGCCTTCCGGTGTCAACGCTTCACCAGGAGAGCACGCTCACATGGCCAATCTCAAAGACATCCGAAACCGGATCGATTCGGTCAAAAACACCCGTAAGATCACCAAGGCGATGAAGATGGTCGCCGCCGCCAAACTCCAGCGCGCTCAAGAACGCATGGAGGCTTCCCGGCCCTACACCCGCCGGATGGCGCGACTGATCGACGGGCTTGCCCACCGCATCGACCCCGAGGCTCACCCCCTTCTGGAGCGCCGCGACAACCCGGACAAAACTCTGGTGCTCATCCTCAGCTCCAACCGCGGGCTCTGTGGCGGATTCAACTCCAACCTGTTTCGCGCCGTCGACCGCTATCTCGACGAGCAACGCATCGCCGGCGAAACCCAAGAGCTGTGCGTCATCGGCCAGAAGGCCAAGCTGCACTACGACAACTCCCCCTACGACATCGTCAACTACTTCCCCGACGTCGTCGAAAACGTCAGTTTCAAAGACGCTCAACGGGTCGCACGCTATGCCATGGACTCCTTTCTCGAAGGCGACCATGACACCGTGTATGTCTGCTACAACCGCTTCCTCTCGGCGATCAAATCCAACTGGGTGATCGCACGGCTGATGCCGATCTCGATGATCACCGAGATCGTCGAAGACGAAGAAGAAGGTGACAGCCAGCCCGACGACGAGCAGCCTGAAGAGGGCATCGACACCGAAGGCGAGTACATCTACGAGCCCGACGTCGACACCCTGCTCCAGCAGCTTCTGCCCAGCTTCATCGACGCCCAGATTATGCAGGCGCTCATGGAGTCCGAAGCCAGCGAACAGGCCGCCCGCATGACGGCGATGGACAACGCCACCAATAACGCCAACGACATGATCGAAGACCTGACCCTGGAGTACAACCGGGCCCGTCAGGCACAGATTACTACCGAAATCGTCGAGATCGTCAGCGGCGCCGAGGCCCTGGAGGGCTGACCGGCCGCGATCTCGCATCCGTTGAATTTCACGAACCACACAACTGCTACGAACTGCAACCAGGAGTCGAACCATGGCCGCAGAACCGGTGCAAACGAACGAACAAGCCGATGGCGCCACAGGCGTCGTTCAGCAGGTGATGGGACCGGTCGTCGACGTGGCCTTTCCCACCGACGAAGTCCCCGAGCTGATGACGGCGCTTACGCTGTCGAACCCCGAAATCTCCGACGACGAAGACAACCTGGTGCTCGAAGTCTCAAAGCACATGGGCGAAGGCGTCGTCAGAACCGTCGCCATGGACACCACCGACGGTCTGGTGCGCGGGATGAAGGTGCGCAACACCGACGCCCCCATCAGCATGCCCGTGGGCGAAGAAGTTCTGGGCCGAATCCTCAACGTCACCGGTGACCCCGTCGACGAACTGACCATCATGGAACTGGAAGATGGTGAGATCGTGCGCGGCATCCTGGAAGATGAAAGCGACACCTCCTACACCCTCAAAATTCGAGACCCCGAAGAGTTGCACGAGCTCGAAGAAAAGAAGGTCTCGAAGACCAACGTCAAAGAAATTCGCCAGCTCGAAACCGACGAGACGCTGCCCATCCACCGCGAACCCCCGCAGTTCGACGAACAGGCCACCACCAACGAGGTGTTCGAAACGGGCATCAAAGTCGTCGACCTGCTCGCACCCTACGCTCAGGGTGGAAAGGTCGGGCTCTTCGGCGGTGCCGGTGTCGGCAAGACCGTGCTGATTATGGAGCTGATCAACAACGTCGCTCTCGAGCACGGTGGTTACTCCGTGTTCGGCGGCGTCGGCGAGCGTACCCGTGAGGGCAACGACCTGTACTTCGAGATGATGGAAGCCGGCGTGCTCGGCGTAAACGGCGACTGGGAAAACTCCCAGGCCGCCCTGGTGTACGGCCAGATGAACGAGCCGCCGGGTGCCCGCGCCCGCGTCGGACTGTCGGCGCTGACCATCGCCGAATACTTCCGCGATGAAGTCGGAAAAGACGTGTTGTTGTTCATCGACAACATCTTCCGATTCACCCAGGCCGGCTCCGAGGTCTCCGCGCTTCTGGGACGAATCCCCTCCGCTGTCGGTTACCAGCCCACGCTGGCCACCGAGATGGGTGCGCTCCAGGAGCGCATCACGTCCACCAAGCAGGGTTCGATCACCTCCGTGCAGGCCATCTACGTGCCCGCCGATGACCTCACTGACCCCGCTCCGGCGACCACCTTTGCTCACCTGGATGCGACCACCGTGCTGTCGCGTCAGCTCGCTCAGCTCGGCATCTATCCCGCCGTCGACCCGCTCGACTCCACCTCCACCGTGCTGTCGCCCGACGTCGTCGGCGAAGAGCACTACGAGGTCGCACAGCGCGTCCAGCAGGTGTTGCAGCGCTACAAAGAGCTGCAGGACATCATCGCCATTCTCGGCATGGACGAACTGTCCGAAGCAGACAAAAAGACGGTCGCCCGGGCCCGGAAAATCCAGCGTTTTCTCTCCCAACCCTTCCACGTCGCCGAGCAGTTCACCGGCATGGCCGGCAAATACGTCAAGCTCGAGGACACCATCGCCGGCTTCAAAGCGCTCGTCGACGGCGAGGTCGACGACCTGCCCGAACAGGCATTCTACCTGGTGGGCACCCTCGACGAAGCCCGCGAGAAAGCCGAACGGCTCGCCGAAGAAGGCTGAACGACCCCAACGACCCCGGCTCCCTGGCGGCCGTGCCTGTCTGAACAGGCACCGCCGCCGGCCGGGCGGAGGACACACCGATGGCCGAAAAACTTCAACTCGAAGTCGTTACCCCGGAACACGCGGTACTCACCGATACCGTCGACGACGTCGTCATCCCCGCCGTCGAAGGCGACATGGACGTGCTTCCCGGCCACCTGCCCATCGTCACCATGCTCGACGTCGGGCAGATGACGGTTCGCAAGGACAACGACGAGCGTCTCTTCCTCATCGACCGCGGCTACGCCGAGGTCGTCGATGATCGCGTCACCGTCCTGACCGAATCCTGCGAAGGCGCCGACGACATCGACATCGAACAGGCCCGCCGCATCCTCGAAGAAGCCCGCGAAGAACTGAGCGAACTCGAAGAGCTCTCCCAGAGCGAACGCGTCGAAGAAGAGCTGTTCGAAAAACATCGCCAGTCCCTCAAACGCCAGCGCATGCGCCTCGCCTTCGCCGAAGAAGGCGAAGAGGGTTAGGTGCCTTCTCCCGGGCACTGATCCCATCGTTACCCACAACTTCTTGCGGGGTCCCTCAGCCACGGTAGCGGTAAGTTCGTCGGATTTCGGAGTTCCGATTTCCGACAATATTAGCACTTCCGCGCACTGGAGGTTCGCCCGCCTTCTTGGCTCTACCACGGCAACCGCCCCCCCTCCCCACGCACCCCAACCCCCACAACCACTCTCAACCCATCGGGCTGATCCACCCGCGGCGTATGCAACAGCACCGTCTCCACGAATAACTCGTCGACCTCCCTGCCCAGCTTCACCCCCAACGCCCCGCCCCAGGACATCGCCCGACCCGTCGCATCGTCACTGCCATCATCGGACCAGACCCGATGGTACAGCCCGTCCGTGCGCACCCGCGGCGACGCGTATACCGCGTGCCGGTCCCCGGGATGCACGCTGGCGATGATCCCGCCGTCCAGATGACCCAGCACCGCCGCAAATCCCTCCTCCGGCGAGCCATACCCCGTAAAACTTCCGCCCCCACGGGCATTGACCGCCACCGCAAACAACTCTTCGCCCACCGGCAACTGCCACTTCAGCCCCAGCTCCATCCCCAGCCCCATCGGCGTCGGCGAAATAATCGCCACATCGCCCTGAATCCCCCCGCCGGCGCCGTGGCTCGAACGCACCATCCACTCCAACTGATGTGGAAAAAACGGAAAACCCTCGCCTCCACGCCACTCTTCGTCGCCCTCCCCGGGCATTTCGTAGCCAATCATCCCCTCATGCTGCCATCCCGCGGCAAAACCCGACGTCAGCCGATGCTCTCCCTGCTCCAACACCCGGCCCGTCTCCATCACCGACGACGACACACACCCCACCGAAAGGGCCGCCAAAAGCGCGACAACCCTCAAGCTGGCTTTAACCCTCATCCGTCAGTCAACCGGCGTTGCTTCAAAGCCGATCTCGTCGATCAGCTCGATGATGCCGTCCACGTCGATCTGGTCGCCGTCATACTCCACGCTCAACCGCTCGGCGCCAAAGTCGATCTTCCCCTCGATGACGTGTTCAGCCTCGTCGAGCCCGTCCTCGATCGCCTGAGCACAGCTCACACAGCTCATTCCGTCGATGTCGAATTCTGCTGTCTCCATCTGTTCCTCCGCCTGTGCAGGCGCCTCCGCTGCGGCTTCGCCGGTCTCGCAACCCAGCGCCGCGAAGCTGATGACGAGCATTGAAATGACCGAAATAATGATTTTTCGTGACATGTTCCGCACCTGTTGCAGATGTTCGTGGTCCACGATTTTTCCACCATCCACACTAACAACATCTCACCGGCAGACCAGCCCCCACGACCTCACGACCTCACGACCCGAGACCCAAGACGCACGACCCGAGACCCAAGACGCACGACTCCACGAACCTTGATATTTTTGCAAAACTGGTAACCATAGGCTGACTTTCACGACATGGATGTCTGCGAAGCACGTTGTACCGACCGGCATCGGCCGCGTCGGTAAATTCAACTCAAACGAGAGGTAGCACATGAAGAAGTTGCTCATCATCTGTCTCAGTATTGGACTGCTCACCGCCTTCGGCTGCGATGAACCCGCCGAGGAGGAGCCGGAGCAGCAGGATGAAGCCGAAGTCCAGCAAGACGACGAAGCCGTCGAACAGCAGGACGACGAAGAGGCACAGGCCGACGAAGAAGAGGCCGACGAAGAAGAGGAATACGCCGAAGCCGAAGACGGCGTCATCGCCGTCACCGCCGGCGAGACCTACTTCGAGCCCTCCAACATCAAAGCTGCGGCCGGTGATCTGACCGTTGAGTTCACCCGCAACACCGAAGACGGGTGCATGACCGAAGTGGTCTTCCCCGACCTCGACATCGAAGAGGAACTTCCCGAAGGCGAAACCGTCGCCGTCGAACTCGAAATTGAAGAGGGCGACGAAATCGGCTTCGAATGTGGCATGGGCATGGGCGAAAGCGTGATCACAGGCACCTGAGTCTGTGTTGGTAAACGCGGTCACGGCACTCCCGTGCCCTGGCCGCGTTTACTCTGACACTTTCTCATCAACCACCAACCCCACCACCGCCTGCTCGAAGATACTCAGCCCCATCAGCTTTAGCTCCACCGGCTCCCCCAGCGCCACGTCCTGTGGCAATTGTTCGTTTAACTGCCGCGACCGATTGGCAGCTCGTCCCCCCTCACCGACCAGTTCCACCGCCGGAAGCCGCACTTCCGTCACATTGCTGATCGCCCCTTCTACATCATCGACGACCACCAGGTTGCCGTCGGCCTCCAGCGACTCACCATCCTCGTAAATCCGACCGGCCTCGTCGATCACCAGCGAGTGCTCCGGCGGATCGAACAGATCGGACAGCACACTGGCCGTGCTGTTCGCAAAGATTGCAAGCCCTGCTGTAGCCACCGGAAAATACGCCCAGTGCGCCCCCAGCCAGCCCACCGCCGCCACAGCCACCCCGAACCAGCCCGCCCAAAACGGCCAACTGACCCTGGGTGACCAGGGCGCAAACAGCGGCGTGGCAAACAACACCGCCGCCACTCCCACAGCCGCCGCCAGCGCCGTGTAGTTACCCTCAAACACCAGCAGCACCGGCGCGATCACGGCCATCGAAAACACCACCGCCGCCACCACCATCAGCACCTGGGTGGACGTGCATTCGTGATGGGTCCATCGAAGCGTCCAGCCATCATCGCCGCGCTGCATCTTCACCCGCTGCGCCAGCCTCACCTCCCCCTCCTCCCGGTCGCCGAACTCCATCTCGTCGTTCAACTGTTCGGCCCGCTGCCGCAACGCCTTGCCATCCTCGCCGCGATCCATCCGCCAGTACGACCCGTTGTCCAGCACCAGGCCGAGCTGCCAGACATCGTCCCGTCCCACCGGCCGATGCACGCGAAACTCTTCGAACCGGCCCAGCGGAATCTCCACCTCAACCTCGATGCCTCGCCACCACTCTCGCACCCTGCACACCGCCTCGTTCGCATCGAACACCAGCCGCTGGCGCCGCCCCCGATCGCTTACATACCCCCCGACGACCACCAGCAATCCACCCACGAGCGCCAGTGACATCGCGTAGCCCAGGGTTTCGAGATGCCCCCACTCATCTCGCGTCCAGGGCGCAACATACTCCGTCAGACTGCCCGGCCACCACCACAACAGCGATCCACCCACCAGCACCAGCAACACCACCAGCACTGCATACCCGGCAGTACTGTCGACGGCCTCGAAGATTACCCGCCCCTCGTCCCGACGCATCGGCTCATGGTTCATATCCATCCTCCGGCAGTAGGTTTTTGGTGACGATAGCCTCCCGGCTATCGGCAGTAGGTTTTTGGTGACGATAGCCTCCCGGCTATCGGCAGTAGGTTTTTGTGCCGGCGACCCCGCCGGGGTTTCGCCACCGCCGTCCGATGGGCCAAAGGCGCCATCGCTGCTCCAGTCGGGCGCTGAACTGCGCGCCCGAAGATGCTCGGGAGCCACGGTCGCATCGTCAACGAACATCCGACCACGAATATCGATATCCACATCACAGTTTACTGCACCGGGTAAAGGCTTCCCTGCGCGGAGGTGATTCTACCTCCAGAGGTCACTCCAACTCTCCAACTTTCCGACTTTCCAACTCTCCACCGTTTACGCTACCACGCTTCAACGTCATCACGTTCCTACGCCACCCACGCCCACCATGACCGACAACACCGAAGACAGCGAATCCTGGACGGTCCTCAAGATCCTGCGCTGGACCACCGGCTATTTCGAAAAACAGGGCATCGACTCCCCGCGGGTGGACGCCGAAGTGCTCCTGGCCGATCTTTTGGAGATGGAGCGCATCGAGCTGTACGCCAACTTCAACCGGCCCATGGTCGACGACGAACTCGCCGCCTACCGCAAGCGTATCAAGCGCCGCGCCGCCGGCGAACCCTGCGCCTACATCGTGGGCTACCGCGAGTTCTGGAGCATCACGTTGCAGGTCGACCAGCGAGTGCTGATCCCGCGCCCGGACACCGAAACCCTGGTGCGCGAGGCCCTCGACATCATCGAGGAGCACGCCCCGCAGGCCGTCGTCGACGTCGGCACCGGCTCCGGAGCCGTCGCCATCGCCCTGGGAAGTGAACACCCCGATCTCCAGATCGCCGCCACCGACGCCGACGAAGAAGCCCTCGATGTGGCCCGCCAAAACGTCGAGACCCATGGGCTGGACGAGACGATCTCGCTGGCGCACGGCGATCTTCTCGACGCAGTGGACGACGACCAAAAACCGGTCGACCTCATCGTCTCCAACCCACCCTACGTCGCCGAAACCGAGCGCGACGACCTCCAGCCCGATGTGCGCGACTTCGAACCCACCGACGCGCTCTTCGCCGGCGAAGACGGCCTCGACGTCATCCGCCGGCTCGTCCCCGCCGCCTTCGACACCCTCGCCCCCGGCGGCTGGCTGCTGTTCGAGATCGGCTACCGCCAGGGCGACGCCGCCCGCGACATTCTCACAGACGCCGGCTTCCAGCACGTCGAAGTCATCCCCGACTACGGCGACCGCGACCGCGTCGCCAAGGGCCGCCGTCCCCTCTGATCTCATTGTTCGGTGGTTTCATGAACCTCCGATTCCCCGGGACATGCCCCGGGGCGGAGACTGTACGGCCTCGCTGCGCTCCACCGTATCGGCAGCCGGGGCTCACGCCGCCGGACTGCCTGGTGCTCCAATGTCGCATCTAGCCTCCCCCCTCCAGCAACCACCGCTAACCAATAACCAACAACCAATAACCACCAACGGACAGATCGACGCGCTGCGTCACGCCCCTTGCCTTCTGACGTCTCGCGGCTATTGTTTACCGGCGAAAATGAACATATGGAGCTTTTGCCGGTGGCCGTCGTTCCGGCACTGATTCGTTGACTCTGGCTGATACGGATGGATTCGATGCCCAAAAGCAAGAAAAAAGTACTCGAAGATCTGGAACGTGTCCGTTACGTCGGCTCCGCGGTCGCGAAGTCGATGTATGAAGACCATGGTGTACGCACCATCGCTGACATCGTCGAGCTGGGTGATGATGGCAACCTCACCGAGTTGAGGGGGGTGGGCCAAAAGAAGGCCAAGACCATCCTCACCTCTGCAAATCACATCCTCGACATGGAGCAGAAGCAACAAGAACAAGAGCAACAAGAGCAAGAGCAACAAGAGCAAGAGCAACAAGAGCAAGAGCAACAAGAGCAAGAGCAACAAGAAGAAGAACAGCAGCAGGCCGCCGAGCAACGCGCTCGTCGGGCCAATGGCCGCGCCCCGGGCGCTGCTGCTGCCGCCGCCGGCACCACCGCCACCCGTGCCGGCACCGCCGGCGCTACCACCGAAGCTCGCACCACCACCTCTCCCGAACCCACACCCGACGAACGCTCCCTGCGCGAGCGCTTCATCGACACCCTGCGCTGTCCCGCCTGCGGCCACGACCGCTTCGACGTCGGCGCCACCACCATGACCTGCCAGGCCTGCCAGCGGCAGTTCAACCTCCAAAACGGCATCGCCGATCTCGCTCCCCCCGCCCCGCCGGACCGCTCCATCACCCAGAAGCTGATGGAAAGCCGCACCTACACCCGGTTCTACGAGGAGTTCATGCGTCCCCGGCTGACCAAAGTCGTCAGCAACCGCTCCATGCGCGAAGAGTACCGCCTCGCCGCCGAATTCCTCGACTTCGAGGAGGACATCCGTCTGCTCGATGTGGGCTGCGGTACCGCCAATTTCACCCGCTACCTCGCCCAGCGACTCGGCCTCGCCGAAACCCCGGCCGATGAACCGGGGCTTCCCCTGGTGGTGGGCATGGATCTCTCCTGGCCGATGCTGGAGAACGCCCGGCGCAACATCCAGCAGGAGAACCTGCAGGACAAAATCTTCTTGCTTCGCGGCGACGGCACCCGCATCCCCGTGCGTCGCGGCGCATACAACCGGCTTCACTGCGCCGGCACCCTCCATCTGATGAGCGACATCGACGAGGCGCTGCGAAACTTCGCCCGCGTGCTCGAGGCCAACGGCATCTGCGTGATCGGAACCTTCGTGCTCGGCAAGGGCCTGATCCGGCGCACCCTCAAGCGGATCGCCGAATTTCCCACCGATTTCCACTGGTTCTCACGCGACGAACTGTTCCGCCGCATCGAACGCGCCGGCTTCGAGGTCATCGACTCCTCCATCGCCGGCGACGCCATCACCGTCAAAGCCCGCCGCATCTAACCACAACCACCTCTCCCGCCCCCATCGGCGGGGGAGGTGGCCGCGAAGCGGTCGGAGGGGGCCTGCAGTTAGCCTAGCATCCCACTCACAACCTCCACTGCCTCCTCCACCCCACCCACCACTTCTACACCACCAGCCTCCCGAAACGCCTCCTCGCCCCCCTCAGCACCGACCACCACCATCTGCACGTGACTCAGGTCGCTGAACTCCTCGACGCGCCGACACAACGCCGCCACGTCCAGCTCGTCGACCCGACGGGCCACCACCGCCACATCGGGCTTCCACTGCCCGATCTTCAGCAGCGCCCCCACCCCGTCATCGGCGGCATCGAACTCCACATCCCCGCCCAGCGATTCCGCAAATTCCTCAGCGAACTCCCCGTCGGGATGGACCACCAGAACCCGGGGCGTCTGCCGATGGGCAAACGGGTTCGGCATCTCGTGGCGCTGAAGAAAGTCCACCAGGACATCCCGGGGTATCCGGTAGTGACCTCCCGGGGTCTTGAATGCATCCAGCTCCCCGTCGGCAATCCAGTTTTTGATGGAACTGATGTTGGCGTGGCAGATGTCGGCGGCTTCGAAGGTGGTGAAGACTTCCTTGTCTAGATCCATGGCTGTCGTCTCCAGTGAGGGGGTCGGTGGAGCACGGAACGCGTATCACTGCCGACGACGTCAACTTCGCCAATTACAGGTGTGAATTCTCAATGTAACCACTATTGCCCGGATCTGCCACCGGCACCGGGTCCGAACGGCCCAGGATCCCCCCACCGGCGAGCAGAGCCGACGTTGTGAACCCCGCACACCTGGCCGTTACCGTAACTCAACGTTCACGGGCAACAGGCTCCCCACTGGTTCTTCGAGGGCATCCTCCGGAACTGTGGCTGTGGAGCGTGACGCATATCCATGGCTCTGATAGAAAGGCTCCACCCCCTGGCCCTGACATCAGGAGTATTTGATGAAGACTGCCGCGCGTTGTCTGTTGGTAATTCTTGTCGGCGTCACCGCCCTGGTTTCGATGGGCTGCCCTTCCACCGACGATGTGACGGCGCCCGGTAACCCCTGTGACGACGAGGGGGCTACCGAAGACGGACTTGTCTGTCAGGGGGGCGAGTGGGTCGAAGAGACGCTCGACGCCGGAATGGATGTGGGCCCCGACGCCGAAGGGGACGAACTGTGCGAAGAAGTTGGATGTGAAGACGGCGAAATGTGTTATCGCGGCGTCTGCTACGCCAGCTGCAGTCAAGAGGCGGACTGTGACGGCGAAGAAGCATGCATCGACGACCGCTGCACTCCCCCGGACTGTCAGAACGTCGAGTGCGCACAGCAGGAGGAATGCTACCGGGGAGTCTGCTACAACACCTGCGACAGCGAGGCAGGTTGTGACGCCGATGATCGCTGTGTCGACGATCGCTGTGCTCCCGAGGACTGTGAGGGAATCAACTGCCCGCCCGGCGAGGTCTGCTACCGGGGCGTCTGTTACCCATCCTGTGACGCAGATGCCGACTGCGGAGCACAACAAGCCTGCGAGGACGGCGGCTGTCTGGATGCCTGCGCCGATGTGGACTGCGGAGTCGGCACCACCTGTGTCGACGGAACCTGTTACCTCTCCTGCCACGACCAGCACGACTGTGATGATGACACCCGGTGTCATGATGGCGGGTGTGTGCCCCTGGACTGCGAACAGATTGACTGTCCCCACGAACTGACCTGCTACCAGGGAGGGTGCTATCAGTTTTGTGACGACCCGCAGGACTGCACCGAGGCGGACGCGGACTGTGAACAGAACGCCTGCCTAATCCCCTCCTGCGACGATGGAATGCAAAGCGGTCAGCAAACCGACACGGACTGCGGTGGGCCCCATTGCCCGCCCTGCGACCAGGGAGATAGCTGCGAAGAACATGACGACTGCAACAGCGCGGTCTGCGACAACAATACCTGCGTCGGCTGTGCCGACGATGACGACTGCACGGGCTGCACCACCTGCGATGGCGATGAATGTGTCGACGACGACACCGAGTGCGACGGAGGGCAAGAATGCCAGGACGCCATCTGCGAATGTGTCGAACAGTGCTGTAGTACCGACGACTGTGCGGGCGACCAGTTGTGCGAAGACAACGAATGCGTCCCTCCGGCTGAATGCGTAAACGACGGCGACTGCTCAGACCCGGGCTGGGAGGACGATGGCACCCCCTATGCGTGCTGCGAAGACGATTCCACCGGATGCGCAACCTGTCAGGACCAGAACTACGTCATCGGGTGGTGCGCCGGCGACACCTGCAGCACCATGGTCGATGACACGCAGACACTCTACGACGACTGCGATGGGTGCGCCGGCGATGAAATCTGTACCGGCGGGTTCTGTGAATGTGACGAGGAGTGCTGTGACACCGACGACTGTTCGGGCGACCAGTTGTGCGAAGACAACGAATGTGTCTCTCCGCCTGAATGCGAAAGTGACAACGACTGCTCAGACCCGGGCTGGCAGGACGATGGCGCCTCCTATGCGTGCTGCGAAGACGATTCCACCGGATGCGCATCCTGTCAGGACCAGAACTACCTCATCGGGGTGTGCACCGGGGATGCCTGCAGCACCGAGGTCTATGACACTCAGACACTCTACGAGGACTGCGATGATTGCGCCGGCGATGAAACCTGTACCGGTGGAGTCTGTGAGTGTGACGAGGAGTGTTGTGACGACAGCGACTGCCCCAACAACGACGTCTGCATCAGCAACAGTTGCGAAGACTGCGCTGTCAACTACCACTGCGACGAAGACAACTGTCAAATCTGCAACGCCAACTACCAGTGTGTCGACGCCTGTGACAGCGGCGAGGTCTGCGACGGGTCTGGCAACTGTGAGGAGGAGTGCACCTCCGACGATGACTGCCCCAACAACGACGTCTGCATCAGCAACAGTTGCGAAGACTGCGCTGTCAAC
>SKMT01000120.1 GCA_007120915.1 Myxococcales bacterium
ACCGAGTCCCAGGGGCGCATCCACACCTCCGCCTGCACCGTGGCGGTGATGCCCGAGGTCGAGGCGATCGACGACGTCGACATCGACAAGGGCGACCTGCGCATCGACACCTATCGCGCCTCCGGCGCCGGTGGCCAGCACGTCAACCGGACCGAATCGGCGGTGCGACTGACCCACGAGCCCACCGGGGTGGTCGTGGCCTGTCAGGCGGAGCGCTCTCAGCACAAGAACCGGTCGACGGCGATGAAGATGTTGCGCGCGAAGCTGTATCAGCGCGAACTGCAGGAACGCCGCGAAGAAGCACAGGCGAGCTATGAGGCCGAACAGGATGTCGCCTTCGGCAGCCAAATCCGCTCCTACGTGCTGCATCCCTACAAACAGATCAAGGACTTGCGCACCGACCACACCGAGGGCAACGTCGACAAAGTGCTCGACGGTGAGCTGGACCCGTTCATCGAAGCATACCTTCTGATGGAGGGCGATGAAGACAAGGAGTCGGCAAACTAATCGCCACTGGCCGGCATCGACGCGGCGGAGGCGGAATCTTCCGGTGGTGTCTCAGGTTGGGCAGTGGTAACGCAGACGGCGGTTCGCAGTCCCCCCCTACAGAAGTTTCGAGACGATGGCATACGAGAATTTCATCGGCCAGCGCTACCTGATGGCCAAGCAGCGAAGTAAGGTGGTGTCGATCATCACCCTGATCGCGGTGGGCGGGGTGGCTCTGGGGGTGACGGCACTGATCGTGGTGCTGAGTGTGATGGGAGGGTTCACCAAGGACCTGACGGACAACATCCTGGGGGCGCGGGCGCATATCGTCATCCAGGACAGTGAGCACCAACCGTTGATGAATGCCGCCGATTTGGCCGAGGAGGCCGAAGGGGTCCACGAGGATATTGTAGGGGCGGCGCCGTTTGTCGAAAGCGAGGTGATGGTGTCGTCTCGCACCAACCTCAGCGGTGTGATTCTGCGGGGCGTGGATGTGGACCGGGTCGGAGGGGTCAATGACCTGCTCGACGACCTGGAGGAGGGGCAGCTTGAATTTCTGCGCGATGACGAGGCGCTGGAAGCGTATCTGGAAGAACACCGCAGCGAGCAGCTCGATGACCTGATGCGTCGGCTTGACCGCGACGAGATTCCGCAGCCGCCACAGGACGCAGAACCGTCAGCGCCGGAGCCGTCAGATCCGGTGATGGACCCGCCTGACAGCGACGATGCCCCCGAGTTGCCACAGCTCGACGAGGACAACCCGTCGCCGGACAACCCGTCGGAAGAGGACAACCCGCAACAGGACAACCCCTCCGAAGGTGAGCCAGGGGATCTGCCACCGGACCCGGGTGGCGATGACGGGGCGCCGGCGCTGCCACAACTGGACGATGAAGATGCCGATCCGGTGCCGGTGGAGGACGCGCCGGTTGACGACGTTGCAGCAGACGACGGGGGACCGGCATTGGTGCCGATGCCCGAAGACGGGGCGATGCCGCCGATGTTCGACGACGCTACCGAGATTCGCGCCCGGGTGCCCGGAATCATCATCGGCACCGAGCTGGCCACGGCATTGAACGTGGGGATGGGCGACGAGATTGACGTGGTCACCCCGCGCGGAGAGATGGGGCCGACGGGGCCGATCCCGCGCAGCCGTCCGTTTCGGGTCGTCGGGATTTTCTACAGCGGCATGTACGAATACGACGCCAATCACGCCTACACCGAGTTCGCTGACGCAGCCAGTTTGATGGACCAGCGCGGTGCCACCGGCGTGGAGGTGCGTACCACGGACATCGACACGGCGGTGCCGGCCGCCGAGGCGCTTCGCGAGGCGATGGAGCCGGGGTTGGACGTGCTGGACTGGCAGGAGCTGAACAGCAGCCTGTTTTTTGCGCTGCGGCTCGAACGGATCGCGATGTTCGTGGTGCTGACGTTTATCATCCTGGTCGCCAGCTTCAGCATCGTGGCGATGCTGATCATGATTGTCATCGAAAAGGCCCGTGAAATCGCGATCATGAAGTCGATGGGAGCGACCGACGGGGGCATTATGCGCATCTTCATGTACCAGGGAGTGGTCATCGGTGTGCTGGGCGCGTCGCTGGGGCTGGTCGCCGGGCTGGGGATTTGCTGGTACCTGGCGTCGATCGGGCTGCCGCTGGAGGCGCTGGGGGTGGACCCGGGGGTGTACTATATCTCGAAGCTGCCGGTGGAGGTGAATACGGTGGAGGTGGTGGCGGTGGTGGTCTGTGCGATTTTGATCGCTTTTCTGGCCACGCTGTATCCCTCGTACAAGGCGGCACAACTGAATCCCGTGGAAGGACTGCGCTATGACTGAGTCCGAGACACCGCTTCTGGATCTTCAGGGGCTGAAGAAGGAGTTTATGCACCGGGGCTCGAAGCTGACGGTGCTCAAGAACCTGGACTTCCGTGTGTTTAAGGGGGACCGGGTGGTGATTATGGGCCCCAGCGGGGCCGGAAAGAGCACTCTGCTGCAGGTGATGGGAACACTCGACTCGCCGTCGGAAGGCACGATGCTGTTTGACGGCGAAGATATCTTCGAGCGTTCATCGAAGGGGCTGGCCCGGTTTCGCAACGACCAGATCGGGTTTGTGTTCCAGTTTCATCATCTGCTCCCGGAGTTTACGGCGCTGGAAAATGTGATGATGCCGGGGTTAATCGGCAGAATGGATCGGCAACAGGCCGAAGACCGGGCGGTGAAGCTGTTGACCCAGGTGGGGTTGGAAGACCGGCTGCAGCACCAGCCAGGGGAGCTGTCGGGAGGTGAGCAGCAGCGGGTAGCGGTGGCGCGGGCGCTGTTCCGCAAGCCGCGGTTGCTACTTGCGGATGAACCGACCGGGAACCTTGACCCGAAGACGGGGGCTGGGATACACGCGACGCTGCGTGAGCTGAATGAAGAGACGGGAGTGACCGTCATTGTTGTCACGCATGACCCGCGCCTGGCGCAGACGCTGCCGATACGCGTTCTCGTTGACCAGGGCAGATTGATCCCCCAACAGCCGGGAGACCCTCGGCTGGAGGGAAGAATCCCCGCCGAATTGATGGATTGTGAACCTCAGGACGCCGGCCAGAAACGGCTGGTGGAAGCGATTGCCCGTCAGGAAGCGCAAGACGGGACGACCGCCGAGGTCGGTGCCTGAGTTCGTTCGTGGGCCATTTTCCCTCCGTTCTTTCCGTCCACCTGCATCCAAGTTGTTTCAGGGTACCACGTGATAGACGTTTCGAGTGCATCCAGCAAAAGTATGTCACTGCCACAGGTCGGCAGGGCAGTGCTGGGAGTAGCTGTCGTTGGCCTGGTTGCCGTGCTGATGTGGCCCGCCGTCGTCGGTGCTCAACAGGTGCCCGGTGGCGCGCCACCGGGCGGAGAGCAGCCCGAGCAGCCTGAGCAGCCGATGCCGGACGACCCGGATGCCCCGCCGATGCCGCAACAGCCCCCGGAGCCTGTCGAAGAGCCCGAAGAGATCGAGCCGACCCCCGAAGAGCCGCCCCCGGCGCCGGTGGAGCAAGAACTCGGCGATGATACGGTCGTCGATATCGAGGTCGTCGGTGTCGACCGC